>JAOZPK010000112.1 GCA_029932755.1 Candidatus Cloacimonadota bacterium
ATTCAACCATTGCGAAGGATTTCAGCCATTCGCAAGGTTACTAGTATAGATTAATATCAACTTGCAAATAAGTTTTTAAACATATCAAGGTCAAGCAAATTATTACATTAAATTTTAACCATTTCAATGTTAAAAGCCCTTTCCAAAAACAGCTTGACATTAGAATATTTCTTTAAATCTTCGATTTATTATTAAATAAAATTAATATAATATAAGGAGTTTTGATCATGAACATTAGTGAGATGCAGTCAAATCACAAATTATTAACAGATTACTCTTATACATTGGGAGAGATTGAAAAAGGCTATACGAACAGAACATTATATGTAAATTTGAGTAACAACGAGATCAAAGAAAAACCCGTAACACAACTCATGATAGACAAGTTCGTCGGTGGGAAAGGATTTGGTTTAAAATTACTCTGGGATGCAACAAAGCCAAATACAAAATGGGATGATCCTGAAAATGAAATTATCATCTCTCCCGGACCGATCGGCGGAATCACACAATATGCCGGCGCAGGGAAATCGCTTGTGGTCTCAATTTCTCCATTAACTGATCTTGTTATTGATAGTAATGTTGGAGGTTATTTTGGACCATTTCTTAAATTTGCCGGATTCGATGCTTTGGAAATTCAAGGAAAAGCTGAGAAAGATGTGATCGTTATTATTGATGGGAATAAAGGAATTGTCCGAATAGAAGAAGCTCCGGAAGAAGCTGTTGATAGTCACATCCTTGCCGAGCAACTTACAGATATGTATGCAATTAGTGAAAATAAAAAAAATCTTGTTTCTGTAGTCTCTGCTGGTCTTGCAGCCGAGAATAGTTTCATCGGTGTTCTTAACTTTAGTTTCTATGATAAGAAAAGACAGAAAGTTCGCCTTAAACAAGCAGGACGTGGTGGAATCGGCACAGTTCTTAGAAATAAAAAGATCAAAGCTATTGTGGCAATTGCAGAAAGTATCAAACCGGATGCAAATCATGTTGTAGATATGGAAGCGATCAAGGAATGCGGAGCCAGATTCAATAAGGAAATACGCGAACTTGATGATGATCAATGCCGCATGAGAAAAGAAGGTACTGCACATCTCGTTGAGATCATGGACGATTACGATCTGCTTCCAACAGAAAATTTTAGATTTGGATCTCACAAAGATATTATGAATATTCATTCCAGTGTTTGGCGTTCAAAGTTTACACAAGGTATGTTTGACGGCTGTTGGATTGGCTGTACAATGGCTTGTGCAAAAGCAGTGGATGGGTTTGAACTTAAGACAGGACCGTACAAAGGTAATAAAGTTATAGTTGATGGACCCGAATATGAAACAGTTGGTGGAGTTGGATCTAACTGTGGAATATTTGATGCAGATCATATTATCGAAGCAAATTTCTATTGCGATACTTATGGCATCGATACGATCTCTTTTGGAACACTTACAGCATTTTTGATGGAATGTTATGAAGCCGGTATCATCAATAAAGAAATTACCGGTGGTCTAGAATTAACTTTTGGCAATAAAGATGCAGCAATCGAACTCATGCATCAAATGGCGCGTGGAGAAGATTTTGGTGTGATCGCCGGAAAAGGTATTCGCCAAATGAAACAATATTTTGCTGATAATTATAATGCAGACATCAACTTTCTTAATGATATTGGAATGGAAAATAAAGGTTTAGAATACTCTCAATATGTTTCTAAAGAATCTTTGGCTCAGCAAGGTGGTTATGCCATGACCAATAAAGGACCTCAACATGATGAAGCATGGGTGATCTTCATGGATATGGTAAATAAACAAATTCCTACTTTTGAAGATAAAGCAGAAGCACTTCACTACTTTCCGATGTTTAGAACCTGGTTTGGTTTGATGGGCTTATGCAAACTCCCGTGGAATGACGTGGAACCGGCAAACAATGCTGAGACCGATGAACCGGCAAAAGTTCCTGAGCATGTAGCAAATTACATAACAATCTTTAACGCAGTTACCGGCTTAAATATCGACAAAGATGAGATGATAAGACAATCTGAGCGAGTATATAATTTCCAGAGAACTTTTAATATTAGACGTGGTTATGGTCTCAGAAAACATGATGCTCAACCCTATCGTGCTGCTGGTCCTGTAACAAACGTAGAATATGAATCTCGGCAAGAACGATATGATGGCCAATTGAAAGATATTCTTAATGTGAATCCTGAAGGAAAATCAACTGAAGAGAAAGTTGCTATCCTGCGTGAATACAAAGAAAATCAATATGAGCAACTTTTGGATGCGGTATATAAGCGACGTGGTTGGACAAATGGTGGTATTCCAACAATTGCACATCTAAAAAATATTGAAATGGATTTACCGGAAGTTCTGGAAATCGTTGAACCGTTACAATAATTGAATCTAATTAATCGGAAGGGGTTAATAGCCCCTTTCATTGTTTATGAATAAAAAAGAATTTTTCTCAGCACACGACCCAAAGATTGTTCCAATATTGCAGAAAGCTGTAATTGGAATTGCCGGCGCTGGTGGATTGGGTTCTAACATTGCAGTTTCTCTAACAAGAGCTGGAATTGGAAAATTAGTAATAGCCGACTTCGATAAAATTGAACCCTCCAACCTGAACAGACAACAATTCTTTGTAGATCAGATCGGTATAACAAAAGTGATCGCACTACTGGAAAACCTGAATATGATAAGTCAATTTACCAAATATCAGGTGCATGAGATCAAACTGAATGAAGAGAATATCCCTTTTATTTACAAAGATATAGATATCATGGTCGAAGCCTTTGATAAAGCGAAAATGAAAACAATGCTGATAGAAACCTGGCTTACAAATTTTCCTGATAAACCCATCATAGCAGCTTCAGGATTGGCTGGCTGGGGAAAAAATGAACTTCTTCATTCACGGAAGATTGATAATCTATACATTTGCGGAGATGAGGAAACAGATCTGCAAACCGGCATCTCCCCTATGGCTCCACGCGTGGGAATTGTTGCCAACATGCAGGCAAACCTTGTTTTGGAATTAATACTAAAAGAGAAGCTCTAACCACAAATGAACACAGATAAACACTGATGAAGAAAAATCTCAGACATTAGATTTACTCTGTGTTCTCCGTAAACTCTGAAGTTGAATAAAAGGATGTAGTTTAAAGCAACGATGTTTTACTTCGTAAAGCCAACATTATTTTGTTCGGTTAGTTCGTTTTGTTCGTTGCTAAATAAAAGGAAATTATGAAGAAAATAACTGTAAATAACAACATAATTAATTGGGAAGAAAATATGACAATAACCAGAATTCTAAAGATCATGAATTATACATTTAGGATGCTGGTTGTCAAAGTAGATGGCAAACTAATTAAGAAAAATGAATACGAATCTACAATTGTTTCTCCCGATGTTGACGTGAAAGTTATTCATCTTATTAGTGGAGGATAAAATATTTTTTATTTACAGAGAATTATATTTTATGTTTTTTGGTTTTGAGGTTTTTAAATGAAGATAATTTTATTATTCATTTGTTGTTTTGTACTTTTTTCATGTGCAGAGCACAAACTAGTTAAAGATTTTGAGAAACAAGAAATTCCTGAATCTGCAGCAGGTCTTGAAGAATTTAAGATCGGAGATGATGAAGAAGATTATATTAAAAAACAAAAAAACGCTAATGCTAAACTTGTATATGCAGATAATCTCATCAAACTTGGTGATTATCAGTTGGGAATTAGGATTTACTTGGAAGTTTACAATGATGTTAAATACAGAGATGACCAAAGAGATGATGCAGTCTTCAAATTAGGTAAGACATATGAAAGTGTCTTGTATGGGCAGGCTGATATTAATAAAGCAATCTATTATTATGAATTATTAATATCTGAGTTCCCCTTATCTGACCACAGATTGGAAGCCTTTCAGCGTAGTCAATTATTAAAACTGCAACTCGAAGAAAGAGAATTTTATGAAAAAAATAATACGACAGAATAGAGGATAATTAATGTTTAAAATAAATGAATATTTTGAAGGAAAAGTAAAATCAATAGCTTTTAAAGATACAAAAAGTGAAGCAACAATAGGTGTTATGGCAAAAGGTGAATATAAATTTGGGACTTCCAAAAATGAGGTGATGACAGTTATCAGTGGAAAATTAGTCGTAAAATTACCGGATTGTGATTGTTGGAAAGAGTATGAGAAATATGATTCATTCTCAATAGATGCCAACAAGAAGTTTCATGTAAAAACAGAAAGTAATACCACATATATTTGCCGTTATTATAATGACCCAGATTGTGGATGTGGTTGTAATTGTAGTTAAGAATCATTAATGAAAAAAAATTTAATTCCATCCTTAATTATTGTAATTGTAATTTTTTGTTTTCTTAATTTATTCTCTACCGAAAAACCGGATCTTGAGATGTTTGAAGGAAAACTCAAAATTATGGGTGGTGAATGGTTTATTATCTCTGATGGAGATTTCTTCCAATTAAATTTAGCTTCCGAGGAATTCTTAAAAGAAAATAATATCATACTTACATCTAAAGAACAATTCAGGGCTGAAGGTGTAATTATTGAAGAAGTGATCAATGTTTACAGAATTCATTATAATGATTCAATAATTGAACTGAGAGATATTTCGGGAAATCCCTTATGGCAGGAAGAAAAACAAGTTGGACATTTCCATGTAAATCCTAAAAAGTGTATCGGTTGCCGGTTATGTGTGAGTGTCTGCCCCACAGATGCTATTTCAATGGTTCACGGACGCGCGATTATTGATGCTGATAAATGTATCGACTGCGGAATTTGTGAAAATGGCAATGGAAATTATAAAGGATGCCCGACCGGCGCAATAAAGAAGCAGGAATAATTCACTATTATTTAATTAATTCAAATTTCTATAAATTTGTTTCCGTAGTATCTTGTCGGATTTTTCTATAAGCTATCATCTTTTCGATTCACTCTCTACATAATTTCTTGTCATCCTCGCAAAAACGGGGATCAAATAATAGACAGAGTGAGATTCCCAATCGAGTTGGGAATGACAGTATTGATTTTGTTTAGAATATCTGAAACGAGATTACCATAAATAGTCAATAATGAATAGATTTCACTTTCCTTTTTTATCATTTTGATAAGGCATGCTTTCAATTCTTATCAAATATATAATTATTCATCTCATCCAAATTCAACCTATTACTTTTTAACTCACTATTTTTAATTATCTTACGTACTGTTGTATTCTATTGGCACACACATTGCATTAATGAAAGACAAATTGGAGGCAAAAATGAGAAATTTAGTAAGTAAGTGGAAAGAAAAGAAAATTGAAGTTATAGAAAGATCTAAAAGTAAAACAAATTAATAATGGAGGTTATTATGAAAAAGATCTTATTAGTTGGAATGGTAGTAATGCTTTTCAGTTCGGTTGCCTTATTTGCGCAAGAGCAATCTGATGAGGAAATGGATTACAAAGCACAAATGGCTGCTGAAAACACTCAAATAGCTATTGATGCTGCGATGGAAGAGGTTGAGAATGCATTAGATGATATTAATGTGGAAGTTCTTGTTAGCAGAACAACAGAAGAAACACCAAAAATGGGTGTATTTTTATCAAATATGGATTTTGAAGATGCCTACAAGATGCACTATCCATACTGTTATGGTGTTTATGTTACCGGCGTTTCTCAGGATGGTCCGGCACAAAAAGCTGGAATTGCTAAAGGTGATATCATTATGGAATTCGATGGCAAAAAAGCTAAATTCGAGAGCAATCTTGTAAAGCTTATTAAAAGCAAGAACATTGGAGATGAAGTTCAGGTTAAAATTTTCCGTGATGAAGAGATTCTAATAGCAGATCTTATTCTGACTACGCTTAAACCAAAAGAAATGACTATCACCAAAGACGGTATGAAGATTAAGAAGAAAAAGAAATTATCAGTCGGTCATGGTGGAGGTGGTTGGATTCCTGTATGGTTTGTTGATGATAACGAGTTTGCAGATATCAATCATATCTTAGAGGCATATGAATTCACCGGTTTAGATGAGAAAGGTATTCTCATGCATGGTGGTGGTGGTCATGGTAATGTTGGAAAAGGCTGGTTCCTTGGTGGAATGGGTGCAGGATATACCATCGATAAGAAGAAGGGATACGATATCCCAGATACTGGTGAACACGTTACTCGTAGGATGTTATATACTAACGGTTATGGTGGTGTGACTCTGGATAAACGTATTGCAATTACAAAAAATCTTACAACATCACTCGGCTTTATGCTGGGCTGGGGTGGTCATAATCTTCAAATCTCACAAACCGATGGAGATTATGATTGGGAATTTTTGAATGATGATATGAACTCTTCTGCAAACAATGCAATTGAGCTTGAGAAGAATTATATTTTGTTCCAACCTAAAGCTACAGTGATGTACAGAATTCTCGATTGGCTTAGCATTCGTGCAGAAGGTGGATATATGCTTTCCCATTCTTATACAGGTGGTTGGGATGCAATATCCTGCGAAGATAGCTTTGAGATTGATAACTCACCTGAGACACCTTATCAAGGCTATACAATCTCGATCGGACCTTGGTTTGGATTTTAATTATTGACAAATATTGAAGGGTCTCTAACAAATATTTTTGTTAGAGGCTCTTTTTTTTGGGAGGAGAGTAATGTTCCAGATACTTGC
>JAOZPK010000113.1 GCA_029932755.1 Candidatus Cloacimonadota bacterium
AAAGATAAACGAACAGAAGCTTATTTAAGCGGCGTGTTTGGATAGAGGTTGAGGATTGAAATGAATAACAAGAATAAGGAGAAGTAATGATAAAGACAATTGCATTAGTAGCGCATGATAAGCAAAAAGTGAACATGGCAGAATGGGCAAATAAGAATAGAGCTATTTTAGGAAAATATAATTTAGTAGGAACCGAAGGTACTTGCGAGACAGTAAATTCTGTCACAGGGCTAAACATAGATCCTTTGGGACATGGACCTGATGGTGGAGATATTGTAATAGCAAATGAAGTATTACAAGGGAATATTGATCTAATAATTTTCATGATCGACGTAAGAACACCTCATGGTCATGAACATGATATTCAAACCTTACTCAGGATCTGCGTACTTAAAAACGTTCCCATTGCTTTAAATAAAAGGAGTGCTGAACTTATGTTCTCCTCAGAAATGATGAAGGAGAAAGATTGATGTTAAAACAACAGATAGAAGAACTCAAAAAAGCAGTGATCGAGCAGGCAAATCAGGTAGATTTGATGATAAAATTATCTATTGAGGGATTGTTGGAAAAGGATAATTCCAAGTTGGAAAGAGTACTTGAAATTGAAGAATTGGTAAATACAAATGAAATTCGTATTGAAGAAGAAGCTATTACTTTGATCGCTTTACAGAAACCGGAAGCTAAAAATCTGCGTACCATTCTTATGATAATAAAGATGAATAATGATCTGGAAAGAATGGGTGACTTGGCAGAAAACATTACGCAAAGTGCTGAATACTTAATCCGCAAACCATTCATAAAGAAATTAATTAATCTACCAGCTATGGCTGAAGTTACAATGAATATGGTTAAGCAATCTATTGATTCATTCATTAATGAAGATACAAAATTAGCTGAGCAAGTTTGCATTGATGATGACATTGTAGATGATCTAAAAGAGCAGATATATCGTGTGTTAATAACTTTTATGACAAGTGATCCTACTACAATTAAAAGAGCAATCCATATAAACAAAATTGCTTCAAATTTGGAACGAATTGCAGATCTATCCACAAATATTGCAGAAGATACGATATATATTGCTAAGGGAACTGTGATAAAGCATCAAATAGAACTGGATTCGTAAACAAATTCTTCCTAGAGTAGAATCCGGATAATCCTTTTCCTAACCTTTAGGAAAAGGATTTCTTTATATTAAAATTTTTTAACTAATCTTTCTTAACAAATCTTTATTAATTCTTAACATTTCTTTAATATAATTAATAAATTATTATTAATGGAGAAAAATGATATTAACAATATTTAAATTATTAGGCGCTCTTGGAGTATTCCTTTTTGGAATGCGTGTTATGAGTGAAGGAATTCAAAAAGTTGCCGGTAAAAGGTTACAATCGATTTTAAATTATATGACTGCAAATCGTGTTGCTGCAATTTTCACTGGTTTTTTCATTACGGCTCTGGTTCAATCTTCTTCAGCTACAACTGTAATGGTGGTAAGTTTTGTAAATGCCAGTTTGCTAAGTCTCACTCAAGCTATCGGTGTGGTGATGGGAGCAAACATTGGTACAACCGTAACAACCTGGATCGTCTCATTAATTGGTTTTAAATTTAAGATCACAGCAATTGCTTTACCCGTTATTGGTGTGGGTCTGCCATTCATGTTTTCTAAATTCAAAAAGCGAAGAGATATTGGTGAGATATTAATTGGATTTGGTCTGTTATTCTTAGGTTTAATGTTTTTAAAAGAATCCGTACCGGATATTAAAAGCAATCCGGAAGTTCTGGAATTTCTAAAGAATTACACTGATCTTGGATTCCTTTCATTTGCTATTTTTGTTTTCGTTGGTTCCATTCTAACGGTTATAGTACAATCTTCCAGTGCTGCCATGGCGATAACTGTAACAATGGCTTATATGGGTTGGATCGGCTTTGAAACTGCGGCAGCAATTGTGCTGGGTGAGAATATTGGAACAACTGTAACTGCCTATCTGGCTTCGATAGGAACAAATGTGAATGCTCGCCGAACAGCTCGTGCTCACTTTTTATTTAATACTTTTGGTGTAATTTGGATGGCACTAATTTTTAAATATTTTATACAATTTATTCTTAAAATTGCTCCTTGGGATTCCAGCCTGCAAGTAAATCTTCCACTTAATCTTTCACTATTCCATACTGTTTTTAATATTATAAACTCCTTGATCTTTATACCATTTATTATTCCTTTTGCCAAGCTTGTGAAAAAACTTGTGAAGCCGAAGGAAAGTGATATGTCCACAGAATATAAACTTCAATATATTAAAACCGGTTTGCAGAATACTGGTCAGATGAATATTCAAACTGCAAAATCTGAACTTAATAAAATGGTGGAACTGATAAATAACATGTTCGATACTTTCCTTAAAGTATTCCGCAACCCTGATAAAAAGATGGGTGGTACTGTAAAAAAAGTTAAAGCAATGGAAGAACTGAGTGATCAGATGCAGGTTGAAATTACAAAATTTCTAGTAGAATGTTCTAAAGAAGATTTAAGCGAGCGTAGCGTGATGAACCTGAATGCTATAATGAGAATTGTGAATGAGTTGGAAAATATTGGTGATAGCTGCTATAAATTGATGCTGCTCACTGAAAGAAAGTATGGCAATAATATCCAGCTTCATGCCAAAGCGATGGAAGAATTCAATGACTTTGCTTCACTTCTTGTTGAGTCTATGGAGTTATATAAATTACGCATGAACGAGCATCTAGAAAAACAAGTTTTAGATTTAGTTTACAAATTGGAAGTGAAAATGAACAATTTGCGTGATAACCTAAAGAAAGCTACTCAGTATCGTCTGCAAGAAGGCAGTAATGTAAAAGCCGAATTACTTTATCTCGATCTTTTAAAACACTTCGAGCATATTGGTGATAATAATCTGAATATAGCTCAAGCACTTAGGCAGGTTTATTAGGGAATAATTGACATACAAAAAGCCTTCAGGAATATTTTCTACCTGAAGGCTTTTTAATAAACCTTTATGAGTTTGGGTTGAAATGTTCGATCTCATCCTCTTTGAAAACAATAAGACCAATTAATCCCTGCCCAACAAAAAAACCGGCACAACTCAAAATCAACCAGTTCTCCTGCATTAATATATTCCCAGCATTTTGCAGTTGATCAATAATCACCATTATAATTATCATAAAAGCAAAAGCAAAATTGTTTGTTTTGTAATACAATTGATATTCACGTTCATCATATTTTTTCTTTTTGTAAAAAGCAAGAAATGCCATTAAAGCAAGACTTACACCACCTACTTGCCCAAATGATAGAATACAAATCCAAACAATTATTCCAATTACTAAAGTATAAATAAATCTTCCTTTCATTTTCTTCTCCTATCAATTATTTTTTCAAAAACAATAGCAAACCAAACAAACCATGAAAAAAGAAATAAACAGATATTATCATTTGTGCCCAACTTGAATTTATAAAATCTGCTAATCCCGGAACATCATTACACAGTTTTACGACAACAATTCCAACGACTACAGCAGCCAACGTAAGATGATTTGTTTTATAATAAAGTAAATGATCCCTTTCATCTAACTCGTGTTTCTTAAGAAAAAAATAAACGAATGCTCCTCCTCCCATCCCAATTGGTAAACCTTCTAAAAGTCCTACAGGTTTTTTATAAATAATCAATAAAATAATGAAAGCTGCACCCATAATTAATTCGACTGCATAATTTTGAAGACAAGATTTTCTGGTCATTCTAATGACTTTTTTCATACTTCTTCCCCACTAAATGCAATAACAGCAGCTGGTAGTGTATGCGCCAGATAGATCAAGCTAGATGCCAGCAGCATATCAATTGGTCTTCCTTCTGCTACAGCAAAAAGCATTATCAAAACTAAACAGAGAATAACAAATATGCTATAAGAGAGTCTAATTGCTTTATGAATTATTTGTAATTCTCTTTCATCTAAATGTTTCTGAGATCTGTGAACCAATTTCCACAGCCCCGTCTTCTTAAAAGCTGAATTAAAACTGATTATTAGTACAAGTAATAGCATAATCACGACGAGAATAAAGAGTTTGTTCAATCCCAATATTTGCACTGCATAAAATACCACAAGTATCAATATCAGTGAAACATAATTAATAACAACTGCTGTTATATTTTTCTTTTTCATCATTCCTCCATCTCTAACTTTTCAGAAAATAAAATATTCCGATCAAACCACGAGTTATCATTCCAAAAGATAAATAACCATAGAACCAGTTAAACACCGGGAACTTAAAGTAAATAATTGCCATAATCGCACCTAAAAATGAAGCGTGCAATGCCGATGCTTTAAACAATAAAGCCATTTCTCTTTCATCAGGAATATTGCGGATTAGAATTAATCCTATAAAAAATGGGATCATGCCCAATAAACCAATATCACCATAAAATTTCGTCAGGATTAAAACCAGAATTCCTGAGATTACTTCGATTACAAAAAATAGGACGTTATTTCCTCTTATTTTCATTTTCCCTCCAAATAAAATATTTCTTCTACATTTACCTTAAAAACACGCGCGATCAATAAAGCTAATTTCATTGATGGATTAAATTTACTTTTTTCAATAGCAATTATCGTCTGACGTGACACACTTACTTTCTCTGCCAGTTCCTGTTGTGTTAGTTCACCATTCATAAATCTGAATTGTTTCAATTTGTTTTTCAGATCATTCAATACAGCCTCCCATTATCAATCTCCAATCTCCAATCTCCAATCTTCAATTTCCAATCTTCAATCTTCTTCTTTCTCAATTCATAAAACCGAAGTTATGTTTTGCTTACATGATGTCAAGTATTATATACTTTTTGTTGTGTTTTGTTTACTTTAGGGTGATATTTTCTCCTTACGAAGATTCCGCTTTGTAAGTAATTATCTGCGGAAAATTTTGCTTCCAATACGAAGTAGAAACTTCGTAAACTATCTTATTCCCAAGCAGAAGCTTAGAAATGAGAAGAACGAAAAAAACCGGAAATTAATCCGGTTTTCAAATTATTCATCCATTACGAAGGTCGTTGACCATTCGCAAGATTTATTTAATCATACACCCTTGTGTCTCAGTAATTCTGTGTTAAAAAATTATCCATGTCAATCCGTGTAGATCCGTGAGCTATTTCTCAAAAACAAAGCTTTGAATTACTATATAACACCTACACTTTTACCGATCTTTTCAAATTTTTCAAGAGCCATATCAAGTTGTGCTTTTGTGTGAGTTGCCATAAAACTTGTACGAATGAGAGTATCGTTAGGCGGTACAGCAGGTGGAACTACCGGATTAATGAAAACTCCTTCATCATCCAGTTGCTTCCACATTTTAAAGGCATTCATCATACCTCCCACATGAAGTGGAATCACCGGGGTACAGGAAGTTCCCGTATTATATCCCATTGCTTTGAAATTTTTCATCATGTAATGTGTGTTATCCCAGAGTTTATCAATTCGTTCAGGTTCTTCTTTCATGATCTTCATTGCTTCCAACACAGTTGCAGCAGAAGCTGGTGGAAGAGATGCACTAAATATCAGTGATCGAGCATGATGTTTGAGATAATGAATAATATCATGGTTTCCTGCAATAAAGCCGCCAACGGAAGCTAGAGATTTGCTAAATGTTCCCATAATAAGTTCCACGTCATCAGTACAACCTGCAGCCATAGCAGCACCTGCACCGGTTTTATGCAACACACCAAGAGAATGAGCTTCATCCACCATCACACTGGCACCATGCTTTTTAGCCAGCTTGCAGATATTAGAAATATCAGCAATATCACCTTCCATACTGAAGATACCATCAACAACGATCAGAGCACCATTACCGGCTACTTTCTTTTCCAACACAGTATCCAAGTGCTGCATATTGTTGTGATTATAACGTACCATTTTACCTGCGGAAAGAGCACATCCATCCAAAATTGAAGCATGATCAAATTTATCTGTTACAATAAATTCGTCACGATCTACCATGGCAGATATTGTACCAAGATTCGCCATATAACCTGCAGCAAAAGCCAGCGAAGCTTCCTTCCCAACCAATTTAGCAAGTTCAGCTTCCAATTCTATATGAATATCAAGAGTACCATTCAGGAAGCGGGAACCAGCACAACCAGTACCATATTTATCGGTCGCTTTTTTTGCAGCTTCTATTACACGCGGATGATTAGTAAGACCCAGATAACTGTTTGATCCCATCATCAGCATCTTCTTACCATTACACATTACTTCAGTATCTTGTTCCGAATCAATAATTCTGAAATATGGGTAATGACCAAGTGCGATCAGTTCTTTTGCTTTGGTAAATTCCTGAACTTTATCCAGTAAACTCATTTAATACCTCTTTATAGATTATTACTAATTACAAAAACAGTATTTAGAAAGTGTGTGTCAATAAATTAAAAAAATACTCTTTGATTTATTCTTTCTATTTCCTTTTATTTTCCCATTTATTTTAATAATAACATTTTTTTGGAAGCAATATTCTTTCCATCAGAAACTAATTTATAGAAATATACTCCGCTGGAAACAAATTTATTTGATTCATCAGTACCATTCCAAATAATTGAATATCGTACTTCGACAAGCTCAGTATGATATTCGAAGGTTTTTACTTTTTGTCCTTTCAAATTA
>JAOZPK010000023.1:0-20845 GCA_029932755.1 Candidatus Cloacimonadota bacterium
GCTTTTAACTTATTTTCTGTTTTTTCGTAATCATTAAAAACTTTTTGGCTTTCTTTCTTCATTTCACACCTCTTTCAAATTAAGTAAAAACGTAGAACATATTCTCTTTATTATCACCGACAGAAAGTTTTACTTCTCCACTTGTTATGTCCAATGAAATTCTTCTTCTTTGTGTACCACCGAGTGATTTCGCTTTTACATTTAGTTTTTTCTCTTTAGCTATTTGACGAACGCTATCACAATTTTTTTTTGCAATTGTATCATCGTTTCTTCTTAGTACATTAGCCCCACCAGCTAGGCAAAATTCCATTCTATCTTTGTCAGCTCCTGCTTTCTGCATTTGTGATAATAAATTTGAAATAGCATTTTCTGCATATTTATTTTCCTCTTGATTCTTGTTTTCAGGTGCTTTTCCAAATAACATTATGTGCGCAATTCCACCTATTCGATTTTTCGCATCATATGCGACCACAGCAATACAACTACCTAAAGCTAAAGCTCTTATTATAATCTCATTTGCTGATATTTCCACTTTCCCAGTAAACACATCAAGGATTTCTTTCATTTATCGTCCTTTTTTCTTTAAAATAAATTTCCTATAATATTTGTTTTTTATCTGTTTTTTCTTTTGTGTCTTCGGAAACACATCCGAGCATAATCAGGATTATAATAAATCCAATGTACAAGAAAGATTTATAATTCATGTTCTTCTTCCTTTTCTAACTTCATTATAAGCCCTTGAAAGGGCTAGAAGCTGAGTGAGTGTGCTTCCGTACCACACACTAAAGTGTGCGGTTAATGTGAATATAGATTTCAAGTTCCGTTTCTCTTTATTCATGATTTTTTTTCAAACTCATTTTCATTAACCACATACTTCAGTTTGTGGTGATAACTAAAAGAAAACATACAATAGTCCTTTTAAGGACTTTTAATTACATCATATTTTTTCATATATTGCTCCCATTCCTCTTTAAATGACACTCTCTTATGATGTTCTTTCTGATTCATAATATATTGAATGATATTGCTTACCTGACTGTTTGATACAGAGAAAGCAGCATATCTTTTTGCCCAACTAAATCTTGCTGTAAAAATTCCTTTTTCGTTTATTGTATGCGAGGAAGTACCTTTCAGGAATTGCATCATTTTCTCAATAGATAGTTTAACAGGTAAATCAACTAATAAATGAACATGTTCGGAATTTACATATCCAATTTTGTAGTAAATTTCATTTTGAATACAAATGTCCTTAAATATTTCAATAACTTTTCTTGCTCTTTCAATATCACTAAAATATGGAAATCTATCCTTTGTTGACCAGATGAGATGTAACCAGCAAACTTTCATTGAATGTTTATTCATCTTTTCTCTTTTGAAGCCCTTGAAAGGGCTGATGTTCGTTTATGGATTTCTTCTGCCACACGCTGAAGCGTATGGTTAATGAGATCATTGTTTTCATGTTTGCCGACCAATGCCTATCCATTATTCTCTTCAAGTTCCTTCACCTTATCTTTCAATTCTTTTATCCTGAATTCCCTGTCTTCAAATAATCTATTATAATATTCCAATTCTTTGTTTTTTTCTAATTTATTTATTACTAATTACATATATCTTTTGTTTTCTGTTTTATATATAAGTCAACTATAATTTTGTGATATGTTCTTAACTCAACTCGAGTTCACAGAACCCGAGTTTGGGTTAAATGATAAAAATTTAAGCTTAGTTCTGTCTTAACTCGACTCGAGTGGAAAGAATTCGAGTCGGGTTAGAATAAAAAAAAGCGTCCGAATTTCTCGGACGCTTTTATAAATTTTAGCAAATATTATTTGTCGTAATTATTCGTCGTAATTTTCCATCTCATTTTCCAGTTCACCAAAAGCTTGTGAAGCTTTGAATTGATTGTATAAAGCTTCTTCATTTTTGATCTGGTTCATAAGATTTTTGTTAACTGCTTCTTTAGGAACACTTACGCGAACAAATGTTTGGAAACGGTTTTCATCAGTTATAATTGTTTCCTGTTTTGTTACCATCACATTTGCAAATTTCGCTTTAGCAACGGCTTTTACAACTTTACTGGTAAGAGCAAGAACTTGCGGATTATTTACACCGGCTTCTTCTTCATAGTTCTTAACCATACCTTTTACATAAGTTTCAACATATTGTGCTGCCTGCAGCATTGCATTTGCATAAGCTGCGTCGTAAGATGAATTTTGTGAAACTTTAGTAGCCATTCCATAAGTTTGAACGTATTCGGCATTATCTTGATCTTGCCACCATTCCGGATAGTAAAGTTTCTTAACACCTTTACCTCCGCCTCTTCCACAAGCAGTTACAAGTAGCATTACGACAACTAATACTGCTATGATCTTCAATAATTTCATATTACCTCCTCCATTTTTTATTTATTAATGGATGCTTACGGCATCCTTCACATACTTAATTTTATTTATAGGAATAATCGCATGTTTCTCATTAATTTCGAAAACATGCCAACAATTGCCTCGAAAATTATGAGGAACTTTAAAACTGGCAAGTAATTTATTTTGACCGTACACAAAAACCTGTGCATTACTTCGTGAGAGTTTTTTACTTCGCTTACTTTTTTTATTTGAATAATCGTGTACAGAATATTTATAATTACCTACAGCCGGTTTATAAATAGTCACAGTCTCCGGTCCGTATTTATCCATATCATCTCTATCTAGAAAGTCTTTTCCGTCAATTGGATATCTATTCCTATACCAGATATGGAAGTCACCGCCATCCGGATTGGGTCCGGAAAGATGAGCATCCAGGTCTCTCGGTCTGCTTCCCCAGGTAAGAACAATGCGAAACTCTTTGATCTCAGGTGAAAGTGCACATACTATCTCTCTTGGAGTTTCATCTGCTCCCATCCGTACGTTAGCAAACGTACCGATATATTCTTCTTTGGAAATATCAAGTTTATATTGCCCTATCTCCACCTCAAATACGAATATTCCTGTTTCATCGGTGATAGTTTGCCGTGCTTGTTTCATATAATCTGTGATACTTACTTTTACATCCCTTAGCGGATCACCGGTAACAGCATCTACGATACTTCCAACAATTATTCTTGATTTTGGATAGTATTTGATCTCTCGATCAACTTCTCCGGTTGAAGCATCAAGTGTAAATACCTTACAAGCAAGTCCTGCTCCTTGCAGAACCTTAATGAGATCTATTAGCTCACCATCTTTAAAAACAGAGATCATTGGTTTACTCATGCTTATTAAGTTAGGATCACTATTCATGTCGTCATCGGCAAACTTGTCTTTTATCCAGAATGTAAAGAAACCGTCATTACTATTAATTTTAAAAACCTGTTGAGCATCTGTAGACATACCCTCACCAACAGATATCAATTTACCGTCCAAAGCTTCTGCAGCTCCACCTCCACTTAAAAAAGCATGCTCTTCTCCAATCGAGCCGCTGATAAATCCATTACATTCACCTTCGAATTCATCCCAACTAAGATTTATCTGATATTCTGTAGCAAGTAAAAAGGAATTAATTAATATTAGAAATATTATAAATTTTAACTTCATTTATTCTCCTGCACAGAAAATCAAAATTTGAAACAACAACGTCAAGAAAAAATGTTTTTTTATAAGCAAATATTACAATTCTATATCTTCTTCGTAACTACCGATTATGCTCTCAACTCTGATTATTTGAATGAATCCGACACCCTTTTTATCCAAGTTGATTCCATTTTCTTTTAGAAGTTCAGCAAGTTTATTAACAGTATTTTTATTTTCAACATGAGCTAAAATAACATTAGATTCCTTGCTTTTACCTTGAGCCATATAACTTAATCCGGCAAAAATCGGCATTTCATACGCCAGTTTTCTTGCCATTGAAGTAGAATCTAATATTGAGGCATTAGTAATTCCAACTTCTATCATGGAATTCATTACATCATCAGCTTTATCAATATTATTCAACGTCATAATTAACAGATATTTTTCTTTTTCATCCGAACTTACTATTTCATCATCATATTGGTTAAGAATTTTTATAACATCATCCGGCGTTTTACTATTTAGAAGAGCTTCCCTGAATTTCTTTTTCTTCAATAATCGGTTTGATTGCGCCAGAAGCTGCAGATATTCTTTATTCTGAGATTCTGTACATCCAAAGAAAAAGATTATCTTGGCTGGCCCCATTTCCTCATTTTTATAATCTATTCCATTAGTAAAAATTATTATGGACATAAATAGTTTTTCCACTGAATCACTTCTGGCATGAGGTAGTGCAATTCCGGGAATCAACTCTGTATTAGACATATCTTCTCTATCATTTAAAGCTTTGAGAAATTTTTTTTGATTTAAGATATAATCAAGATTGTATACATGATTTGTCATCGCTTCAAACAACTCTTTCTTGCTACTGATTTCCGGATTAATAATGATCAATTCCTTATCAATAATATTTTTCCACATACCTTTACTCCTTGTATAGAATCATGAACATGCTCTTATTCAAAAGAACTCTTCTTTAATTTAGTAAAACCAAATTTCAATAACAACGGTGTAACCAATGCGCTTACGATAACCATTAAAATAGTTGCCGATAGTATATCTGTAGAGATCACACCTTTTACCAACGCCATATTAGCAACTATCAAAGCAACTTCTCCCCGAGGGATCATACCCGCACCAATTCTAAAAGAACGAACTGTATCAAATTTAGTTAATCTTGCTCCTAATCCGCTTCCGATCATTTTACCGAATATTGCAAATAAAATAAAAAGGATAAGGAATGTTGGCTCTGCCTCAATTTTAAAAAGATTAAACTGTAAACCAATACTCACAAAAAAAACATCTACAAAAAATGATTTTCCAATATTCGTTATTCCTATATTTAATGCATGTTTATGTTGTGTCTGCCCCAGGAAGAGCCCTGCAAAATATGCTCCTGTAATTGCAGCAAGTCCCGCCATCTCTGCTAACCATGAATAAAGTAATACAACAGCTATTGCTAACGAAATAACAACATTATCCAAGAGAATTTTCTTTAAATTTAAAAAGAAGGGCTGAAGAATAAATATTCCAATTAAAAATGCAACTATGAAAAAACCAAATATCTTGATTATTGAGATGGTAAAATCTACTCCTGATTCTCCTGCTCCGGAAGTAAATCCAAAAATAAAAGTAAGAAGTAAGATTCCAACAATATCATCAATTATGGCAGAATTAACAATACATCTTCCTTCAATTCCTTTTAATTTTCCCATATCCAATAACGTCATCACACTCACACTCACACTTGTGGCAGTAAGGATCACACCAACTATCAATGCTTGCGAGATATTGTGATTCATAAAATAGATAAGTGAAAAACCTAAGGAAAACGGGAGAATAATCCCGCCAAGAGCTGGTAATAATGCTTGTTTGGAATCTTCTTTTATCCGCTTAATATTTGTTTCTAATCCGGCTTCAAAAAGTAGGAACAGAACTCCTACTTTGGCAATCCAGTTTATAACTTCATCCGGTTCAATAAAATGAAATAAAGTTGGACCCAAAATAATACCAAGTAAAAGCATGCCAACTACAGGTGGTTGTTTCAGTTTTCTAGCGACTGCCCCAAGTATCTTAGAGAAAAATATGATAATTGCCAGATGAAGTAATATATGGTTTTCCATTATTTGTTAATTACATTTTGTTGATCAAGATGCTGTTGATATGTTTGATTAAATTCATGTCGCCCGCTACCATTTGCAAAGAAAAAGAAAAAATCTGTTTCCGCAGGTTCAAGAACAGCTTGTATCGCATTAATAGCCGGGCTACATATTGGTGATGGAGGTAACCCAAAATTTTTATACGTGTTAAAAGGGGAATCTATTTTAAGATCGCGATAATAAATTTTCTTTCGAATTTTTCCCTGCAGTTCAAGAACATATGCGACAGTTGGATCTGCTTGGAGCTTGTAGTTATATTTGATACGATTCAAATAAACACTCGCAATCGTTGGCTGCTCATCTCTAAATCTTGCCTCCCGTTCCACAATAGAAGCAAGGACAAGTGTTTCATAAAAATCCAGACCTCTATTTGGAACAAAATCGAAGTCTTGAGTTTGAGAGAAAAATTCTTGTACTAATGTTTTTATGATATATTGCTCGCTTACTTCATATGGAAAATGGTATGTTTCCGGATAGAGGAAACCTTCTAAGGATGATACGGAAAATCCAGTTAGCTTCCTGGCAAAAAGAGAATCATTGCAGAGAGCAGTAAATTTATCATAATCCACAAAGCCATACTGAGAAAGAATTTTAGCTGTTTTCCTAACCGTTAGTCCTTCAGGAATCGTAACCTTACGAAGTACCACCTTGCCCAATTTTAGAACCTTAACAACATCAGGTAGAGATAATTTCCCCGAAAAATGATATTTTCCAAAACTCAGTATTTTGTCTAAATCGGTAAATTTCACATACAGACAAAAAACTCTTTTACTGCGAATTATATTCTTTTCATGAAGTTTCTCTGCAATAGAAGATGCCGATTCGCCCATGGAAATATCAATAAGAACTTCATTAACCTTTTTGGGTAAAATCACAAGAGAAGTCACATACAAAACAGAGACTACACTTATAATGATTAATGAAATGATAA
Organism: Candidatus Cloacimonadota bacterium; assembly: GCA_029932755.1. Taxonomy (GTDB): domain Bacteria; phylum Cloacimonadota; class Cloacimonadia; order Cloacimonadales; family TCS61; genus Tenebribacter. Next base: position 6,633 of record JAOZPK010000023.1, read on the forward strand.
CTTTCCAGGCTATTTTTAAGCCTGATTTTCCATATAATTTTTTAAAATAATTGATGCTGCCACCTTATCTATAACTTTTCTGCTTTCAGCAATACCGTAACCCATATGTTTGAGTTCTTCATTAGCCTCAACAGAAGTATATCTTTCATCCCAAAAAATCACCGGGATGTTAACATTACTCTTTAATACCTCAGAAAATTCGCGAACTTCTAAAGTTTTCTTTGTATCTTCTCCATTAAGGTTTAACGGTAAACCCAGAATTATCTTTCTTACTTCTTCAGATTTTATTATATTCTTAATTTCGGAGATTGTGTCATCATCATTGGGAATAACCCGGTAGGGTTGAGAAATAATTTGAAGAGGATCACTAAGAGCGATACCAATTCTCACCTCACCAAAATCGATTCCCATTAGTCTAAATAAAACCATAATAAACAATTACGCTGTAAACAAAGTAGACAGGCAATCTATCAAGAGGATGTGTTCTTGTCCTCTTTTGCTTCTGTTTTATCCTCTTCTCTCTTCTGAAGTTCTATAATCTGCTCTCTTTTTGCTTTGATCTGCTTTTCTAAAAGCTTGATTTTATCTAATATTGCAATAATTTCAGGAAATTCAGAAAATTTCTTTTTATTTGACACAATAAATTCACCTATCTCTGTTTTATGGTCTTTTATTTTTCTTGTAAAATTGCTTATTTTAAGCTTTAATGCTGAAATTTTGCTAACTTCTTCAACCTTATCAAAGACCCTTGATAATGCTGCATTCGCCTCTCTTCTTATGTTTTCAAAAAAAGATTTTTTATTCAAATCTTCCTCCTTTCATGTTTTGAATTTCCAAATAATCCATTTTTTGTCAATTGTAAAATTTAATATATAATTTAGATAAGATAAAGAAACTAACAAAAATGATTCTTTTTTTTTGAATTGGTTTCATTATTGCATATTAAAAAATTGAAAATCTAAATTTTAAGGAGAAATGAAAAAATGAAAAAGATATTTTTTATAATTTTTGTATTAATGGTTGCTTTTACCTCTGCTAAAAGCTATGAGATCACACTTTCTGATAATGAAAGTGCTGTAGAAATTTCTGAAAATAATTATCAAAGATTAGAAGTATTATTTAATTTTGAGGGAATTAATACTCTCGAAGTAGAAACAAAAGAGGGCATTTTTAACGAGTTGATCATTCCCGGAACATATTCAACAAAAGAAATTGGCGCACCAAAACTGCCATCCGCAAACGAATTGATAGTAATTCCATTTGGTGCTGAAGTTTCCATAAAAGCTTTAAATTATAATGTTACAGAGTTTCCATTGAGTGATTATGGTATCACAAATTTGATCATACCGGTACAGCCTTCACTCTCTAAAAGTCAAAATCCGGAAGATGTAGAATTTGTTTATAATGAAGAATTGTATTTGCAAAAATACAATACTGAACTTGTAAACGTTGAAATTTTAGGAATTATGCGTGGAGTTCGTCTTGCACGCTTAACTGTAAATCCAATTAATTATGATGCCACAAGAGGAATAATTGAAGTTTACAATAATATTGAAGTAGAAGTAACTTTTGAAGGCAGCAATGAATATTTAACGGAGCATAAAAGAACATCAACTTACTCACCCTATTTTGAAGCTGTTTATCATAACATCATCAATAGCCGTGATTATGACGATCATCCTGACCTGACAACATATCCCATTAAAATGCTTTTGATTGCCGATGATATGTTTGAAAGTAACGCTCTATTACAAGAATATATCGAGTGGAAAACAAAGAAAGGTTTCACAGTTGTAGAGAATTATGATCTTACCACTCCAAATGCAATTCAAAGCTGGATTCAAGCAGAATATAATCAAGATATGGTTCCAAGCTTTATTGTGATCGTTGGTGATACTGGTCAAATCCCTGCTTCTGCAAACGGTTCTCAATCTAATAAGGTAACTGACCTTTATTACGGTTCAGTTGATGGTGATTATTTTCCAGACATTTATTACAGCCGTCTTTCTGCTACAAACGATACACAACTTAATGCTCAATTAAATAAGATTCTCTATTATGAAAAATATCAATTTGCCGATCCTACTTATCTTGATAACGTAACACTTATTGCCGGTGCTGATGGATCGCATAATCCAACTCACGGACAACCTACAGTTCTTTATGGAACAGAAAATTATTATAATACCGTACATGGTTATAATGACGTTAATCTCTACCTGACTTCATATACAGGTTGTTATGATACAGTTAATGATGGTATTAGTTTTATCAATTATACCGCTCATGGAAGTCAGACTTCTTGGGCAGATCCATCACTTACTCAGGGTGAAGTAAATTCATTTACAAATATCAATAAATATCCTGTAGCTATTGGAAATTGCTGCCTTGCTGCAGATTTTGGTTATTCGGAATGTTTCGGTGAAACATGGTTAAGAAAAGCAAACGGTGGCGCAGTTGGTTATATTGGATCTGCGCCTTCTTCCTATTGGGATGAAGATGTTTTCTGGTCTGTTGGAGCTTTTTCTTATGTAGGAAATGGTCAAGTACCACTTATTGAAGATACCACATGGGGTGTTTATGATGCAGCGTGGATAACAGACTATGTTTCACTCGGTGGACTTATGATGATCGGTAATCTTGCAGTTACCGAAGATGGTGGTAGTTTAGTGCAATATTATTGGCAGGCATATAATGTACTCGGTGACGCTTCACTTGTGATGTATAATACTCAAGGATATGAGAACGATGTAAGTTATATGGGTATTTTACCTCTTGGCATTGATTATTTTGAGGTAACTGCTGAACCTGGTTCTTATGTGGCTATCTCTTTTGAAGGAATTCTACATGGAGCCGGACTCATTGATGAAGATGGAACAACGGATATTGTAATTGATCCTATTCTAAATGCAGGAATGGCAGATATCGTAATTACAAAACCTCAATATCAGCCAGTAGTTGAGCAAGTTCAAGTTGCTCCTTTGGTTGGACCATTTTTAACACTAAATTCATTTGAGGCACATGATGATAATAATAATATTCCCGAATATAATGAAGCTATAACTTTAGATGTATATCTGGAAAATGTAGGAACAGAAGGTACATCTAATATAGTTAACACACTTACTACAGATGATAGCTATATCACAATTATAGATGCTGAAGAAACTGTTGTCCTTATAGAAGCAGGTGAGATCGTTTCTCTTATCGATGCCTTTGCTTTTGATGTTGCAAACAATATTCCAGATCAGCACTCAGCAACATTCACCTTAGAAATGGTTGCTAACGAAGGTACATGGACAGCTCAATTCAATATTACTTTCAATGCTCCAGCCTTTGAAGCAGGTTCAATGGAAATAGCAGATTCAGGTGGAGATGGTGTTCTTGATCCGGGTGAAACGGCTACACTTTCATTCCCAATTCTTAATAGTGGAAATGCAATATCAGAAGATATTACTGCTATACTTACTTCTTCTTCTCCTGACTTGATCACGATCATCGAAGGTACATATGAGATAACAGGACTGGGAATAGGAGAAGAGGATATTGCCAGCTTCGAGATCGTGGTTGCTGATGATGCGACACTCGGCATGATCGCAACTCTTGTATTGATGATAAACAGTAGTGGATATACCAACGCTTTTCCATATTATCCTTCAATTGGTCTTATCATGGAAAATTTTGAGACAGGTGACTTTTCACTTTTCAATTGGCAGATGGGTACATTTGGCTGGGTAATTGATTCTGTAAATGCTTATGAAGGAGATTATTGTGCTAAGTCTACAACTATCACTCATAATCAGACTGCTTCTCTCAGTGTAACTATGGATGTAGCTACAGATGGTGAAATCTCATTCTACAAAAATGTATCATCAGAGAATAATTATGATTACTTGAGATTTTATATTAATAACCAGGAACAAGGTGAATGGGCCGGTACTGTAGCATGGTCACAGGAAGCATATCCTGTATCAGCCGGAACAGATGTCGAATTCAAATGGTCTTATGAGAAAGATGGCTCTGTCAGCAACGGAAGTGATTGCGCTTGGATCGATGAGATTATATTCCCGGCAGTAGGCGGTGGTGATGCACCTATTATCAACCTCAGCACAGAAGAGATCGATTTCGGTAATGTAGAAATAGGCGAAACAGCAATTGAGCAGCTTACGATCTTCAATCTTGGAACAGTTGAACTTAATGGTACAATCACTGCTCCGGAAGGATTCTCATCCGAACTTACAGATTATTCAGTAGAAGCAAGTGGAGAACTTGTGATCGAGATTGGATTTACTCCTACAGAAGCAATAGTATATTCAGATGATCTTGTTATCACCAGTAATGATCCTAACCAGAGTGAAGTAACCGTAGCTCTCAGTGGAACCGGCGTAAGTGTAGGAAATGATCTTAATCTTATTCCTACAGTTACAGAACTTACCGGTAACTATCCGAATCCATTTAATCCTACTACAAATATTAATTTCAGTTTGAAAGCTGATTCCAGAGTATCACTGGTAATTTACAATATCCGTGGACAGAGAGTGAAAACACTGGTTAATGATAACATGCAGGCAGGATGGCATTCTATAGTCTGGGATGGAAGAGATGATAATGGTAAGAGTGTATCAAGCGGAGTTTATTTCAATGGTTTCGATACATCCTCTATGGACGGTGATTACACCAGCGTTAAGAAAATGATACTATTGAAATAGGAATATTTCGCGAAGCAACTTATTCCTCCTATTGAAATAAGGATAAGTATGTGTGGACAGCCCATTGAGCTGCCCAAAAAAAGGTAGATCAATGATCTACCACTACGAAAAATAGTAGAAGCCCAGTTCTGCAGTTGCTGAACTGGGTTTTTTAATAATCAACACATTTCACTTTAAATATGTAATTTTCTTTACATATTCTTGTTTTGAATTGGAAATCTTTATTAAATAGATTCCCGATGTTTGAGCTTCACAATTCCATAAAACAGAGCCAACAGAAGGCAGATTCATTTTCGAAAAAACCTTTTGTCCTTTGATATTATAGATCTCAAGCATTATATGCTCGTTTTGTTCGCTGCTTAATTGAAAAGAAATTGTTGTAGTATTATTGAACGGATTCGGATAATTGCTTAATTTGTGATTCGTAATTGATAATTTGTAATCATCTGCACTGTTTACTCCATCCCACCAAGTGTAGACAATATATGGGCATTCATATAAATATGCGTTTCCTGATGTAAATCTTAAACAATCACCATATTGATCCCAGTCGTTGTTAACCATGAAACGAAGACGGAATTGTGTTTTATCTCTACCGGTTGTATAATCTTCCTGAATGCATGTTGTTACTTCCAGATTTTTGAATTCTGAAGTAGCATTCTCACTGATTACACCAATATTAGAGGTGAGAGTTTGAGAATCCCCGGGATCACCTGCTGTCCAATCTCCCACATCAAGTTGGTTACCGTAATCAATATGATCTACAATGCAATCTGTTGTATCGGGTGGTGGGATGATATCCCAAATAGGAAATTGTCCGAATACACCATTTCCAACTGAAAAAAATTGATGTACGAATATTTCCGCTTGTTGTAAGATATAACCCTCTGGAATATTTGGTAATTCGTATGATAAGTATCCCCTACTTGTAGCAAAGTCGCTATATCCATAATCTCCACAGCTAAAAAAAGTGTCACCTGTATTATAAAAAAATGTGTAGGTGTCCCAATTGTAGGTAATATCACCATCCAAGTTCGGTATGCTGTAGAGCGTATCTATTATGGTATCTGCAAAAAGAGTAGAGCCCATAATAAACAAGAATAGGAAAATAATAAATGGAATGGTTATTGATTTTAGACTTTTAGTGTTTGCTATTTTTCTCATAATATCCCTGTTTAATTAAAACTCTGCTATAAATACTATTTGATAATTTAAGTTTTCAATGATGAAGACTATCCGAAAAAGTATTATTGTGATAATAATGTCAAACTTTTTTAATAAATGCAAGCCAATTAAATTTAATTATAAATAGAACTCCTAATAACCTATTAATTTTACTTTTTGGAACCCTTATTGCATTTATAATAAAAATAAATAATATAGGAGTTAATTCATGAAAATGAGATTAATATTTATTCTAATTAGTTTTACAATGATGACTGCGGTTCTTTCCGCAACTGTTATAAACAAGGAATTTACATTTGATGAACCAACAATTAAGAAAATTGATAACTATGATAGGATCACAATTGACGGACTATCCTACAATTATGAACCGGGGCATCCGGAAGTTCCTATTTTACCAGTTCAGCTTATCATTCCCGCAGGAGAAGAAGCGGTAAGTGTGGAAGTAAGCTATAAAAATGCTGAGCCTGTAACAGGTACTTTTAATGTTTATCCACGTCAAAAACCATATCCAATTAGTTATGAAGGTGAGGTTTCATTTGTAGAACCTATCAATGAGATCTATTCTAAAAACGAATTTTATCCTGCTGAATTAGTTTCTGAAGTTACTACGCAATATCTACGCGGACATTCAATTGCACTTCTAAATCTTTTTCCGGTACAATATAATCCGGTAACCAAAGAGTTGCTTTATTATAGTTCTATTACTATTTCTATTGAGACAAAGCAAACAGCACAGGCAACTTCTTCTTTCCAAAAATTCTATCGTGATGATGCCTCGACTAAAAACAGGGTTAAGCAGCTTGTCTCTAATCCGGAAGAAGTATCATCCTATCCCGCAGCAAACAGAAACCGTGAAATTACTTATGATTATATTATTATCACGAGCTCTGCTTTCGAATCTAATTTTTCTGATTTTATAGAATTCAAGATGCAGCAAGGATATAATGTATTCTTAAAAACAACTAACGAAATCTACACTGAATATACTGGAGCAGACAATAGTGAAAAGGTAAGAAATTTTATTATTGATGCCTACGAAACTATGGGAGCAGAATACATCCTTCTGGGTGGAGATACTGCTATAGTTCCTTATAGAGGTTTCTGGGTCAATTCTTATGGTACAGAAGACTATAATATCCCATCAGATCTTTATTTTTCCGGTTTAGATAGAGTAGGTACAGGCGCAGGACCTGATTGGAATGTGGATGGAGACAACAAATGGGGCGAGCATGTTGAAGCAGATTACTACAGCGAAGTATATCTTGGAAGAATCTCTGCTGGAAATTCCGTTGAATTTTCCGCTGCTTTCAATAAGCAAATGATGTATCAGGATAGCCCTGTTATTGCTGATCTGGAAAAATCTTTAATGGTTGGTGAAGAACTTAATAATAGCCCTCAAACAAATGGTGGAGTTTATAAAAATGAAATAGTTACAGGTGGATACTTCAATGGTTATTCAACTGCCGGGTTACCTGCAAATTTCACTAATGATACTCTTTATGATATGAACGGATATTGGAATACCAGCCAACTTTTTTCTAAAATGAATAGTGGTATTAACATCCTTAACCATTTGGGACACTCAGGTGTTCAATATAATATGAAGTTATATAATTCTAATGTAACTAATACAAATATTACCGTAAACGGTGTGAACCATAGCTATTTCATGATTTACAGTCAAGGCTGTTTACCCGCAGCTTTTGAGCAGGATTGTATTGCAGAAAAATTTACTACTATCGATAATGGCTGCGCAGTTTTTATTGGAAACTCACGTTATGGCTGGTATATGCCGGGAGGAACAAATTCCAGTTCTCAATTAATGGATAGAGAATTCTTCGATGCAATATTTGGAGAAGATATAACACAAGTTGGGCCAATGAATGCTGATTCTAAAGAAGATAACGCAAGTCAGTGTGGAAATGACAATATTAGATGGGTTTATTATGAACTTATCTTATTTGGTGATCCATCTCTGGATATTTGGACAGAAATTCCGGAAGATATCATTGCCACATTCCAACCTAGCATTCCAATGGGAACAATAGAAATTGATTTCCAAACTGATGCACCTTATGCACGTATCGGACTTATTCAAAATGGAGAAATGATTGGAAACGGTACTGCTGATGCCAGCGGAAATGCAACTATTGAGTTTTTTGAAGTTGTAACAATGCCGGAAACAATCTCAGTTTCAATTATTGCACATAATAAAAACCGTTTTGAATCTGAATTATTGGTCATTTCTAATGAGCCATATGTAATTTTTGAATCATATACCGTTAATGATATATTAGGAAATGGAAATTCTCTACCAGATTTTGATGAGAGTATCACTTTTGATATGTCTCTCCAAAATGTGGGAACTGTAACAGCTAATGGTGTAACTGCAGTTCTTTCAGAAGAAGATGATTATATAAATATTACTTCAGGTAATAATACTTTTGGTGATATGATAGCTCAACAGATCGTAACCGTTTCTGATGCATTTGCTTTGGATATTGCAGATGATGTACCGGATCAACATAATGTATTATTTACGATCGTGGCATCTGGGGAAGGTCAGGATGATTGGACATCTACTTTTAATATGACAGTAAATGCTCCGGAATTATTCTCAAACTCATTTGTTGTCAGTGATGTTTCCGGCAACAATAATGGAGTCATTGATCCGGGAGAAGATGCAAATATTATTATCACCGCCGAGAACATTGGTCATGCAAATTCTCCAATAACATTTGTTCATCTTACTTGTGATAACAGTGATATAATAATCGAAAACGATCTTATAGAAATCGGTCAAATTGCAGCGCAGAGTAATGCTAATGCAGTTTTTGAAATAACTGCTGACTCGGCTATACCAGTAGGAACAAGTGTAACGTTCCAAGTATCTATCACTTCAGGTTCCTATGATTTTAGTACTTCTTTCATAAAATGGATTGGGTTAATTATTGAAGATTTTGAAAGTGGTGATTTCATAGCCTTCCCATGGGAATTTTCCGGCAATGCTGATTGGACAATTACGACAGACGCCTATGAAGGTGTATACTCTGCAAAATCAGGTACAATTGGCAATAATGCACAATCTAATTTATCCTTAGAGCTCAATGTATTAGCTGATGGTGAAATCAGTTTTTACAGAACAGTTTCTTCCGAACTTAATTATGATTATCTTAGGTTCTATATTGATAATATACAAGAAGAACAGTGGAGTGGTAATGTAGGCTGGGGAGAAGAAACTTATTCAATCTCTGCAGGAACTCATACCGTCGAGTGGAGATATGTAAAAGATCAAGGTGTTACCGGAGGAACAGATTGCGCACGGATAGACTTCATTACATTCCCCGAACTTGGGATTACTTCACTTCCTATCATTAATGCAAATCCGAATATCGTAAGTATTGAATTAGGCATAGATGAGATAGGTGAGGAAATAGTTGAAATTACAAATATTGGTGGTGGAATATTAAATTACACTATAACATTAACCGATTCACCTGAGTGGCTTACAGTAGATCCTACAAACGGTAGTTTAACATCCGGTGAAATGGATGAAATTACACTAAGCTTTGATACTGAGGGACTTGAAATAGGGCAATATACAAGTTCAATGCTGATAGAAGATGAACTTGGTGAACAGACATCTGTACCCGTTACTCTTAACGTAACTAATACAGGAATGAATGATGACCTGCCAATGGTAACAGAATTAATCGGTAATTACCCGAATCCATTTAACCCTTCAACAAATATTAAATTCAGTTTAAAAACTGATTCCAAAGTATCTCTCATGATCTATAATATACGTGGTCAGAAAGTGAGAACATTGGTTAATGATAACCTACAGGCTGGACATCATTCTGTGGTTTGGGACGGAAGAGATGATTCAGGCAAAAATGTATCAAGTGGAGTTTATTTCAATGGTTTCGATTCAAATGATGGAAACAGCGGAAGATACACTAGTATTAAAAAAATAATTCTATTAAAATAAATAAAAAGTGGAGGAACTTTTATGAAAAATAGTAAATTATATATTACTATGACTTTGATCTTGGCTTTGAGTAGCACATTGTTATTCGCTGCAAACGGATATAATGTAAACTTTTCACAGTCAATGAATGCTGAGATCACTTTAGATTTTGATCTTGAGAACTACAGTTTAGAACAAGTTACAAAAAATGGTTTAACTTATTCTACAATCAATTTTGAAAACAGCATAACGACAAAGAAAAATGGATTCGCAGAACTTCCTTTCATTCATGCAGCTGTACAACTATCAGATACAAAGAATATAACAACGGAAGTAATTGCTAATGATTATGTTGAATATTTGCTTGATCATCCGCTTCTACCATCTCGTGGAACTATCTACCGTAATCAAGATCCATCTTCTATCCCATATGAAGTTGCTGATGCATCTATAACTGATGAATTCTACCCGGGAAATATCGCAGAAACAATGGAACCTTTTATTGTTCGTGATATCAGAGGTAGCCTGGTTTACGTATATCCCTTCCAATACAATGCAGAGAGGAATATATTAAGAGTATATGAAAATGTTACAATAAAACTTATAGAAAATAGTTCAACTCCTATAAACCCAATTATTAATGCACCAGAACGTATAACAAAAGCGATGAATTCACTTTATAGATCTGTTTTTATCAATTACACCGAAACAAGATTTGAGCATGAATTAGATGAATTCGGTTCCATCCTTGTTATTCACACACCTCGTGATGCAGCAGCTATACTCCCCTACATTGAATGGAAAAGAGAAAAAGGATTCACCGTTTATGTAGAAGAAGTAGCTACGGGTACCAATGTAACATCTCTTGTAAGCTCTCAATTCTCCAGTCATAATGATATTCTTTATGTACAGATTGTTGGAGATTGGAATGATATTTCCGGTACAACAATAGGTGGAACGGCTACTGATCCTACTTTGGGTTGTCTGGTTGGTGGTGATAACTATCCGGACCTTATTGTTGGAAGATTCTCGGCAAGTAATGCGGGTCAAGTTACCACTCAGGTAAATAAAACAATAGGCTATGAAAAAACTCCTGAGATCGGTGGTGACTGGTATAGCAAGGGATTAGGTATCGGTTCTGAACAAGGAGCTGGAAACGGTGATGATGGTGAAGCAGATTATGTTCATATTGATGTGATCAAAGATGATAAACTTCTACCTTTTACATATACTGAAGTTGCAGAAGCATATCAGTATCCTTCTATGGCTTTAGTTTCCGGTCCTGTTAATGATGGACTTACAATAATTAATTATTGTGGTCATGGTTCTACTACAAGTTGGGTGACATCGGGCTTTAATAATTCTGCTGTAAATAATCTTTCAAATGGAGACAAACTTCCATTTATTATTTCTGTAGCTTGTGTGAATGGAAATTTTCAAAGTGCGGAATGCTTTGCAGAAGCTTGGTTACATAAATCTGGTGGTGGAGCTGTTGGAATGTTAGCCTCTACTATCAATATGAGCTGGGCTCCTCCAATGAGAGGTCAAGATTATATCAATGACCTTCTTATTGGTGGATATGATTATTCTGCCCATGCTGGTCAAAACGGCATAACTACCGATGTTCAAAAAACAACTTACGGAGCAGTATGTTTTAACGGCTCTATTCTTATGGTTGTTGAAGATTATAGTAGTGGTTTAAATGAAATGCAGCACTGGACAATATTTGGTGATGCTTCACTTCAAGTTAGAACAGATACTCCTCAAGAACTTACACTTTCCAATACTGCTGTTTTAATGGGAATAGATTTTACTACAACTATAACAGCAGGAGGATCTCCGATAGAAGGAGCGATAGTTGCTCTTTCGCAAGATGATGAAGTTTTTTATGGAATTTCTGATTCTAATGGAGATGTTGCCATTACTCATGAACTTGCTGCAGGAATTTGCACAATGGTTGTTTCCGGTTTTAACACAGAAACACTTTACGATGACAATGTTGCAGTAATTCCTCCGGGTGGACCATATTTATTATTTAGTTCATTTGAGACACATGACGATAATAATAATATCCCCGAATATAATGAAGCTATAACTTTAGATGTATATGTGGAAAATGTAGGGACAGACAATGCAACTAACATAGCTATAACACTTAGCACTACCAATGATTATATCACAATTACTGATGCAGATGAAACTGTTGCTCTTATCGAAGATGGCGAGATTGTTTCTCTTATCGACGCCTTTGCTTTCGATGTCGCAAATGATATTCCAGATCAGCACTCTGCAACATTCGATTTAGAAATGGTTGCTAACGAAGGTACATGGACAGATCAATTCTATATTACATTCAATGCTCCATCTTTAGAAGCAGGGTCAATAGGAGTAGCAGATTCAGGTGGAGATGGCATTCTCGATCCGGGTGAAACAGCTACACTTTTATTCCCGATTCTTAATGCGGGAAATGCAATCTCAGAAGATATTATCGCAGAGCTCACAACTTCTTCTCCTGATATAATTACTATAATTAGTGGTACGTTTAATATGACGGGACTGGGAATTGGTGAAGATGATATTGCAAGCTTTGATATTGAAGTAGCAAATGATGCAACACTTGGCTCAAATGCAAATTTCGAGTTAACGATAAACAGTAGTGGTTATACAAGCTCATCCTCATATTCTCTTTTTATCGGACTAATTATGGAAAACTTTGAAACAGGTGACTTTTCACTTTTCGATTGGCAGATGGGTTCATCTGGATGGGAAATTGATGATACAAATGCTTATGAAGGAGCTTATTGTGCAAAATCTACAACTATCTCTCACAATCAAACTGCATCTCTCAGTGTAACAATGGATGTAGAACCGGATGGTGAGATATCATTCTATAGAAAGGTCTCTTCTGAAAGTGGTGGTTCAAATTATTTTTATGATGGATTAGTATTTTATATTAATGGAATGGAACAAGATAAATGGCAGGGAGAGATTGCCTGGAGTCAAGTAAGTTTTCCAGTATCAGCCGGAACAGACATTGAATTCAAGTGGACATATCAAAAAGATGGTTCTGTTAGTAATGGAAGTGATTGTGGTTGGATCGATGAGATCATATTCCCTGCATCTGGTAGTGGAACGGATATTGATGATTTCAGTACAGAAGATATGATTACTGAACTCAGTGGTAACTATCCGAATCCATTCAATCCTACAACCAACATTAAATTCAACTTAAAAAATGATTCCAAAGTATCACTGGTAATCTACAATATACGTGGTCAGAAAGTGAGAACACTGGTTAATGATAATCTACAGGCTGGTTCTCATTCTATAGTCTGGGACGGAAGAGATGAATCCGGTAAAAGTGTATCAAGTGGAGTATACTTCAACGGTTTTGATGCATCCTCTATGAACGGTGATTACACCAGCATTAAGAAAATGATACTATTGAAATAAGGATAAGTATGTGGGGATAGCTCATTGAGCTGCCCGAAAAAAAGGTAGATTTGATCTACCACTACGAAGAATAGTAAAAGCCAGGTTCAGCAGTTGCTGAACCTGGCTTTTGCATTAATACTAAATTTTAAGTCAGAATTGAAATAGTTGTATTAGTTTTCTGAAATTAACTTAATAAATCTAATAGATCATCTAAACTATTTTTTGTAAATTCAATATCTGCACATTGTCTATACAGTTCTTTCCGCTGATCCCATAACTTGTACAGTTCATCTTCACTTCGGTCAAGAGCTAGAGGTCTGTATGAATTTAGAATTCTTGATCTGATAATTTGCCAGGAAGGATTTATCCAGATAGTTTTTTTTATTTTAATAATATCTCTATTTTTCTGTAATTCTACTATCCCGCCACCTGTTGAGATTATCCCGGATTTATTCCAATTTTTTAATATTCCTGATTCCAGTTCACGAAAAACTTTTTCACCTTTAAGTTTGAAAATATCATTAACATCAAGTTTTGCTTCTCTCTCTATTTCACGGTCAATATCATGAAATTCCATATTTAATTTCTCTGCCAATTTCTCACCCAGATAAGTTTTCCCAACTCCCATAAACCCAATTATAAATATTTGTTCATCAGTATTAAGAAATGAGTCTATTGATTCAGCCATACTTTTCTCCTTCCTAATAAAAAAAGAAGACCGGCTCAAGCCGGTCTATCTTTTATTACTTATTTATAAAAAAATAATAAAGTTGTTATCCATCTAACTTTTCTTCTTTAATCTTTTCTTTAACAACTTCTTTTATTTCTTCGATTTTCTTATCAGTTTTTTCTTCTGTCACTTTAGAATCTACTTCAGCTTTCACTTCCTCTACTTTCTTTTCTTCTACTTC
>JAOZPK010000023.1:20945-22010 GCA_029932755.1 Candidatus Cloacimonadota bacterium
TCACTTTAGAATCTACTTCAGCTTTCACTTCCTCTACTTTCTTTTCTTCTACTTCTTCGATTGCTTCCGTTTTTTTCTGTACAACATCTTGAATCTCTTCTTTAGATTCTTCTTCTTTAGATTCTTTCTTATTTTCTTCTACAAGATTCTCTTTGATAGCTTTTCTTTTTTCAGATTTTTTATTTACCCTTTCTTGATGTTTTTCTACAAATACATTGAATTCATCTTTATCTCGAGCAAAGAAATATGCTTTCACACTTAAGATCAAGCGCCTGTTTTCCAGATCAAGTTCAATAACTTTAAGTGGTAATTCTTCCTCTACTTCAAAAGCCATTCCTGCTTTTTTGAGTCCTGGAATTGCCAAGTGCGAAAGAGGAATAAATCCTTCAACAGAATCTTCATCAACAAAAACATCAACTAGAACACCTTTAGCAATGATCTTTACAATTTTCGCTTTCACTTCTGTATTAATTGGAAGTCTCTGGTCTAAATTATCCCACGGATCAATTTGTAATTGTTTGATCCCCAGTGCAATTCTATGTAATGTTTTATCTATAGAAAGTACTTTAACTTCAAGTTCATCACCTTTATTTAGAACTTCTTTTGGATGATAAATTCGTTTTGTCCAAGAGATATCAGAAATATGGATCAAGCCTTCAATATCTTCTTCAATCTCAATAAATACACCAAATGGAGTTATGCTTTTCACAACACCCTTGATCTGAGTTCCAACTGGATATCTGTCTTCGATAGTAAGCCATGGATTTGCTTCCATCTGCTTAACACCAAGAGATATCCTTCTCTCTTCTTTAGAAGTAGAAAGAACTATAGCTTTTATTGAATCTCCTTTTTTAAACATTTGTTTTGGATGCTTTATCTTTTTTGTCCAGCTCATTTCTGAGACATGTACAAGACCTTCAACACCTGATTCAAGTTCAACAAACGCACCATAATTGGTAATATTCACAACTTTACCGGAAACAATTGTTCCTTCAGGATATTTTGTTTCAATATTTTCCCATGGATGTGGAACCAATTGTTTTAAACCAAGTGAAACTTTTTCAT
>JAOZPK010000114.1 GCA_029932755.1 Candidatus Cloacimonadota bacterium
CGGCTTGGCAGGCAGAAAGACGAAGTGTTTTCTAATAACAGTTTGATAATTAATTAAAACAGAATAATAACTTTTTTATTTGACTTCAATTCAACTACAATAAAATTCAGGAATAGTAATATAATCAGAGATGATTAATTATTTAAAAATTATTTAATGAATGAGGATATGTTATGGCAAAAAAGAATAAGCAGAAAGCAGTTGAGCAAATTGGGATTCTGGAGAAAATACTGGAAGGGAAATACAAACATGTTATTTTTATTGGTTTATTGTTCATAATTCTATCCGTGTCTTTTTTCAAGATCGCCTTTCAAAATTATGCACCACCGGCTGGCGATACTATCCAATGGCGTTCGTCTGCACAAGTTTTAATGGAGTATAATAAAGAACACAAAGATCAGGCGATGTGGAATCCAAATGTGTTTAGTGGAATGCCTTCGTATCTAATTTCATTTGGTGCAAAATACCCATTTATTGGTCGGATATACAAACTCACGAATAAAGTTATGAACTGGCGAATTTTGATGCTGTTCGTTATGTCTTTGGGTGTTTATTTATTTATGATTCATCTTAAATTTGATCCTATTATCGCTTTTATCAGTGCTATAGCAATGGCGTTATCGTGTCATTTTCTGGGACTTCTGGAAATCGGGCATAACACCAAATTCAAGGCAGTTGTCTACATCCCCTGGATAATGTTTGCAGTTCATTATTTAAAAGAACGACGAAGTTTGCTAGCTTTGGGAACGACAGCAATTCTACTTATTGTACAACTTAGGGCTAATCACCCGCAGATTTCATATTATACTTTTTTAATGATTGGAATTTACTGGATCGCAAACCTGATCTGGTCAATAAAGGATAAAGAAGTTAGATCGTACATGATATTTTCAGCAATGTTATTACTGGCATTTGTTATTGCGTTCATGGCAATTGCGCAACCCTATTTTTCTACTTATGAATATGGGCATTACACAATTCGAGGTGGCTCAACCGGATTGAATACAAGCTATGCGACCAGTTGGTCGTTTCACCCATTGGAAATATTAACTTTTGTGAATCCAAGTTTTTTTGGTGGAGTCTCTCCATTTTACTGGGGTTGGATGCCATTCACACAAACTTCAATGTACATGGGAATCATAATTTTACTCTTCACAATTATTGGAATATTCTATAATAAAAATAGATTGGTAAAGGTTTTGTTAAGTGTTTCCATATTCACACTATTCCTTTCATTTGGAAGGCACTTGCCATTCCTGTCGAATTTCCTGCTGGAATTTTTGCCGGGATTCAATAAATTTCGGGTGCCGGCAATGATACTTGTTCTATTGCAATTTGCAATAGTAATTTTAGCGGGATTCGGGATAAAGACAATTATTCAGAAAATAAAAGAGGATGATAAGGAATTCTTCGACCTTTTTCAAAAGATACTCATTGCTGTATTTGTACTTTTTATTATCTTCCTCGCCTTCAGCAGTTCATTGGAAAATCTTGGACTACAGCATTCGGGAGATTCTTCTAAATATAACCCTGCACAAATTAAGCAACTTAAAGTTCTTAGATCAGAAAAGCTGGTTAATGACGGTATTCAAACCGGACTTTTCTTACTGGCAAGCATGGGATTGATCCTTTTAGCCGGAAGAAAGAAAATTAGAAAATATCCATTTTTAATTCTAATTGCAATTCTTGTAATCACCGACCTGTTACTTATTGATAGCAGGTTCTTGCAAAACGTAACTCCACAGCAAAACATTGATAAAAATTATAAAAAAACAGATGCAGATAAGTTTCTTTTACAAGATACAGAAAACTATCGGATCTATCCGCTTGCCAGAGAATTTGGTCAGAATAGTTGGGCATATTATCATCAAACAATCGGTGGATATCATGGTGCAAAACTTAAGAGATATCAAGAGATAATCGAGAATTGTTTAAATGCAGAATTCCTAGATCGTATCCCGATAAACTGGAATATTGTGAATATGCTTAATGCTAAATATGTGATATTCACACAGAAGTTGCCCTTGGATAATTTGGAATATGCATATTATGACAGGAAGCAGAAACAAACCGTTTATTTGAATAATACATATCTTCCAAGAGCCTGGTTTGTGAATAATACGGAACTTATAAAGGATAAAAAATCTATCTGGAAAAAGCTGAATGATCCCGAATTCTCACCAGCAGCAACTGCTATTGTAGAAAAAGAGATTCCCGCAACTTATACTCCCATAGAATCTTCTGTTACTCCAGCCGGATTCGATCTTCATGACTTAAAATTCAATGTGGTTACGGACACAACTTCGTTCCTGACAATAAGTGAAATTTATTATCCTGCCGGTTGGAAAGCGTTCATTGATGGAAAAGAAACTGAAATATTCGCAACTAATTATATTCTACGTGGAATTGTTGTTCCAAAAGGTGAACATATAATAGAAATGAAATTTGAATCAAAAACATATTTATGGAGTTTAAGGCTCAGCCTTATCGGGTTAATCTTAGCAGTATTGATTTTTCTAATAGGACTCATTTTTTACATCCGTTCAAATTATCAAGGAAAAATCGTCTATGTCATTAAAGAATAAACTGTATGTTGTAGCCACGCATATTGGGAATCCTGATGATATAACTTTAAGAGCACTCAAGGTTCTTAAAGAAGTGGATTTTGTGATCTGCGAGGAATTTAAGGTTGGAAGCAGATTGCTGAAGGGCTATGACATAAAAAAACCACTGGAACTTTTAAATGAACATAACGAAACAGAGCAAACGCAGGTAATTCTTAATAGACTGGTAATGAATGGTGAAACAGCAGCAATAATAAGCGATGCAGGAACTCCACTCTTTGCAGATCCGGGCAATAGTCTGGTTTGGCAATGTCATCAAAATGGAATTGATGTAGTCCCAATTCCCGGTGCTTCATCAATAATGGCAGCACTAATGGTTAGCGGACTTAAACTTGATCAATTTTTATATTACGGCTTTCTGCCTGCCAATAAAGATGAACGCAAACGATCTATTAAACGCCTTCCTAATAATTATGATCTGATCTTCCTTGAAACTCCTTACCGGCTAAAACAGCTTCTTGGTGATTTGAAAAAAATATTAGGTCCAAATAGACAGGCAATTATTGCCTATAAACTTACACAACTAAATGAGAAAATATTTTGGGGAAGTTTGCAAGAACTTTCTGTTATGATACAGGAACTTCCAAAAGGTGAATTTGTTTTTATTCTTAGAAAAATTGAAATAAACAAAGGAAGAAAATATGCGAGATAAAAAATGGTCCTTCATTGTTAATTCAACTGCCGGAAGAGGAAAAACAGGTAAGAAAATCAGTAAATTAGTTACATCGTTAAATAAGCATAAATTAGATTTTGAAATTGAATTAACAAAAGCAGCACAACACGCGACTCAACTTGCACAAGATGCTATAAAAAAGGGGTTTCATAACATAATTTCTGTTGGTGGAGACGGCACATTGAACGAGGTTGTTAATGGAGTTATGCTCTCTGGAAAATCGGAAGAAATTAATGTCGGAATTATTCCGGAAGGTGGTGGTAACGATTTTGCAGCAAATTTTAATCTCTCTTCCAATATTGATAAAGCTGTTAGTACCTTGCAAAAGTTCATGATAAAAAAAATCGATGTTGGCAAGATAGAAGACAGGTATTTCATCAATGCTTTGGGAATTGGTTTTGATGCTAGAGCTGCCCAGATATCAAATAAGATCAAACACCTGAATGGTCTCCCAAGATATCTTCTTGCTGTAATAAAAGCTCTAGTTTCCCTAAAACCGTTTGAAGCTGAGGTAAAATTGGATAATTATACTTATAATTCACCTTTTCTGCTAATTGCTATTGGGAATGGAAAATATACCGGAGGTGGATTTCTTTTAACACCCGAAGCATTAATAGACGATGGATTTCTGGATATTTGTTTCATTAAAACGATCACACGTAGAAGAATTTTATCTTTGCTCCCATCCGCTATTAAAGGTAAACATTTAAAAGAACCGGAGGTAGATCTTAAGCAGAGCAAAACTATTGAAGTAATTACCAAAACACCATTACCTTTTTATACTGACGGTGAACTTCCTGTGCTAACAAATCCGCTTCATTTCAAAATTGAACTGTTACCAAAAAAACTGAATTTGATTTGTTAATTACAACTTCAATGTTATAAGAAAAAATTAGAAAAGTAATAATTGAGGAATTTATGTCTAATCAAATATCATTATTTTCAGAAGAGAAAACACCAACCAATATTCCGTTAGCAGAAAAAATACGTCCTTCTAAAATTGAAGAAATAATAGGTCAGCATGAGATCATGAAGGATGGATCTCAATTACGGAATATGATCGAGAACGATAATTATAGCTCTTTTATTTTATGGGGTCCTCCCGGAACCGGTAAAACAACTATCGCTCGCTTGATCGAGAAAAAAACAAAATCCAAATTCATCTCTTTCAGTGCTGTGTTATCCAGTATTAAAGATGTTAAACTCGTTATGAAAGAAGCAGAATTCACACTCAAAACAAAGAATAAAAGTACAATTTTATTCATCGATGAGATACATAGATTCAATAAGTCCCAGCAAGATGCATTTCTCCATTATTTAGAATCTGGTGCAGTTATTTTAATTGGAGCT
Organism: Candidatus Cloacimonadota bacterium; assembly: GCA_029932755.1. Lineage (GTDB taxonomy): Bacteria > Cloacimonadota > Cloacimonadia > Cloacimonadales > TCS61 > Tenebribacter. The sequence continues at coordinate 4,648 of JAOZPK010000114.1, forward strand.
ACAACGGAAAATCCATCTTTTGAAGTTATTCCGGCATTGCTTTCCCGTTGCAATGTCTTTGTATTAAATCAACTTTCTGATGAAGATATTAGTAAAATTATTAAGCGTGCAATGAAAGAAATAAATATAGAAGTAGAATTTGGAGAAAATTGTATTCCTTACATTGCAGAACTTTGCGGAGGTGATGCTCGTAAAGCATTGAATTATCTGGAAAGCATTATTAAGAATTCAAAAGGTAAAAAGAAAATCGATATTGAATTTATTTCCAATATACTCAGCCGAAAAGCAATGTTCTATGATAAAGATCGTGAGGAGCATTATAATGTGATCTCTGCCTTACATAAATCGTTGCGGGGAAGTGATCCTCAAGCCGGATTATATTGGCTTGCCAGAATGCTGGAAGCGGGAGAAGATCCAATGTATGTAGCTCGCCGTTTGGTGCGATTTGCTTCTGAAGATATTGGTCTTGCCGATCCGAATGCACTGGTTCAGGCAATTGCTGCCAAAGATGCTTGTCATTTCTTAGGAATGCCGGAAGCAAATACTGCGCTGGCGCAGTTGGTAGTCTATTTAGCCACCGCACCAAAAAGCAACGCACTTTATACAGGTTACAAAAAAGCGGCTGATGATGCCAAAAAAACAAGCCACCTCGGTGTCCCTCTCCACATTCGAAATGCTCCAACTAAGTTGATGAAAGATCTTGATTATGGTAAAGATTACAAATATGATCACATGACAGAAAATGCTTATAGTTATCAAAAATATTTCCCTGATAAAATGAATGAAAGGCAATATTATAAACCTTCAAAATTCGGTTATGAAAAAGAGGTTCAGAAACGTTTGGACTGGTGGAAAAAATTAAGAGATGAAAGTAAATCGTAAGGGCAATTCACGAATTGCCCATCAAATCAAATAATTTATGAATTACCTCTACTTATCTATCCATTTATCAATTATTACAGGTTTATATTTTTCAAATTTATCTAATATTTTTTTTGGGTCTGTATCAACAATTATTGCGTCTCGATGTTCTTTTTTTACAAACCGCATCTCAACCGATTTATCAAAAAACTTAAGCAGTTCATCATAATATCCGTTTACATTAAGAATTCCACAAGGTTTGGAACTGTACCCGATCTGTGACCATGTAAGAATTTCCAACAATTCTTCAAAGGTTCCAAATCCGCCTGGCAGTGCAATAAATCCATCTGAGATCTCGAACATTTTTGCTTTGCGCTGGTGCATGGTATCTGTGACAATAAGTTCCGTTAGATTTGGATGCTGTACTCTACCCTCAAATACTTTTGGCATAATGCCAGTTACATTAGATCCATTGTCTAAAGCACTCTTTGCAACTTCACCCATTAAACCCAGATTCGACCCACCATAAACCAAACCAAACCCGCGAGCTGCAATCTCTTCACCCAACTTGTTAGCCATCTGCAAATAAGCTAGATCAGCTCCAGGACTTGAACCGCAAAAAACACATATCTTTTTCATTTGATATATTTTTCTAACCTGAATTATATATTTATTCCATAAGGATTAGTAATATATTCTCGCAGCAATTTTACTTCTGATTCAGATTGATCTAGAACTTCCTTAAGTACATCACCAATTGAGAGAAGTCCTATTACATTCTCTTTGTTGATAATAGGTAAATGTCTGATTCTTTTATTTATCATAACCTTCATGGCATAAGAAAGAGTATCGTCAGCCGTTCCGATTATCAGATTCTCCTTGGTGGTCATTACTTCTGAAACTTTGATTTTATGATTATCTTTTTTGTCATCAGAACATTTAAACAAAATGTCTCGTTCAGTAATAATACCATCCAGCTTGCTATCATTATTCACGACAAGAAGTGAACCAAAATTATGTTTGTTCAATAATTTGATTGCTTCAGAGACTG
>JAOZPK010000115.1 GCA_029932755.1 Candidatus Cloacimonadota bacterium
AATTTTTTCCCACCTGAACAGATGCAAGCTATGGGCTATGGTGAATTTAAGCCACTTGTCCTTAATAATACACAAGCCAACAGAAAAAAGAACAGGAGAGTGGAGATCCGGTTGATCAAAAATTTTAGGAGAGATTAATGACGGAATTTCTCAGGTTAATCAAGAGTATTATTCAAAGTATTCCTTATATAAATTCACCATTTATGATCAAACTCATAGAATCAATTGTATTAATCATTATCATCTGGTTGATAAAAGTATTAGTTGTTAAATTGATCAATAAAAATATATCTGAAGTTAAAACTCAATATCACTGGCGTAAACTTATTAATTCTACTATTTTTATAATTATCATTATTGTTGTAGGAAGGATATGGTTTAAAGGTGCACAATCTCTGGTTACATATTTAGGATTGCTCTCTGCTGGTGTTGCCATTGCCCTAAAAGATGTTCTGGCGAATCTTGCAGGTTGGCTTTATATCATTTCAAGACGTCCTTTTAATGTTGGTGACAGAGTACAGATCGGTGAGTTTGCCGGTGATGTGATAGATCAAAGCTTCTTTGAATTCACACTCTTAGAGATCGGGAATTGGGTTCATGCAGATCAAAGTACAGGCAGAATAGTTCATATACCAAATGGTAAAATATTCTCGCAGGATCTAGCAAATTATGATAAAGGTTTTAACTATCTCTGGAATGAAATAGAAGTTGTTGTTACCTTTGAAAGTGATTGGCAAAAAGCGAAAAAAATATTACTTAATATTTCCAATACAAAAGGTGAGAATATTTCTAAAAGAATGGAAAATCAGATTAAGAGAGCTGCAAAAAAATATATGATCTATTATAAGGAATTAACACCAATAGTTTATACTAGTGTTGTAGATCATGGAGTAAAACTTACAATTCGTCATTTATGCGAAACCAGGAAACGAAGAGGTTATACAGAAGCTATCTGGGAAGATATTTTATTGGAATTTGCCAAGAACAAGAATATTGAGTTTGCCTACCCTACAACTAGATTTTATAATAATAAAGAAGAATAATATTTAATATTTCTGTAGGGACGATTACCCTTAATCGTCCGAAAGTGCGGTCAATTCAGGGAATTGATCTTACTTGTCATCTCGCCCGTTCTCCGTAGCAAAGATACTACGAAGGATGAAAGCTTGTCGAGAGATCTCAATCACTTAAACAACATATATCTTATAAAATACGAATTTATTTTAACAACATCATTTTTTTTGTAAGAATTATTGTTGGTGTTTGCAATCTATAGAAGTAAACTCCACTTGAAACTCTTTTACCATTATCATCCTTACTGTTCCAAAGCATTTCGCTTCTACCGGGACTCATATAGCAATCAAGTAGCGTTTTAACCTTTTGTCCTTTAATATTGTAGATTTCTAGTTTTACTTTTCCTGATTCCGGTAAATCAAACACTATCTTAGTTTCCGGATTGAAGGGGTTAGGATAATTTCGTAGATCATAATTAATAATTGGTAACTCATTATTAAATACTCCAACAGAGTCCGCACCAAACTCGTAACAACCCATATCTATTATAGCTATTCCATCTCCATCTCCATCCCAAACTCTATAATTGTGTAACAAATCCCAAGGAGGTAAGAATAAACCTGTTGTATCCGGTGTGCCGGTATCTATGCAGGGAGAACCTGAAGTTAATTGATATGGATCATCACCTGATAACAGAAAGAGTGGATCATCTTCTATGTTGCCCTCTCCCCAATTTATGGTATTTACACCATTTTGATTGTAAACTCCATATTCACCGTTCTTAATGTTGCAATAATCTAAATTAAGCTCATAATTATATCCATTAATTGTATCATCAACCATAAATATTTCATAATCTGTGTTGTCATGCATTATGGTGTTGGTCATATTAATATCACTTACAGAATAAATTGTACTGCTATAAAAGCTATTGGTTGCAATGTTATTAGTAAATGTACAATTGTTAAACTCTGTCAATCCGTCATGATTGGAACTTTGGAAAACATATCTATTGCCGATTGAATTATCAAAAATTAAGCAGTTATTGAATGTAATAGTTGGTTCATTACCATTGAAATTTGTAGTTCGAATTATTCTACCTTCTGTATTTGTAGAATGATTACCGGAAAATATACAATCTTCAAATAAAAAATCTCCATTTGCTCCCAAGTGCATTGCAACCACTGTAGAATAAGGTGCTGATTCAATATTTTCATTATTTGCAATAATTACATTTTTCATATAGCCTGTATTAATAGAAAAGTACATACTAGAATTAATGCTACTAACTATGTTATTTAATACTTTAATATTATTAAATTCATTGTGAGAATGGGCACTCATAAATATTCCACGAATATTTGAATTATTTTGGATTATTATATTATTGATTCTCAAAGAATCCACTTCCCAAAAATACATAATTGATGTTGTGTAAAACTCGGGGTCATTTTGAATTGAAAAATTAGAAATTTTTATGATTCCATTTAGATTATCACCAATAACAGCATTTGGGTTATAATCATTGATCAAAATTGTATTCTCCATATCTTCACCAATAATAGAAACATACTCCTTACATCCTATAGGAAAAATCTGCTGATTTGCAGCCCAGGAATATGTGCCTGAAGCTACATGTACTGTACGTGGATTTTGTTCGTCTGCCTGGATTTTACGTACTGCCCATGATATATTTCTTAGTGGTTCATTTGGTGTTAAACCAGAATTTGTATCAACTCCATCTACTGCTACATAAAGGTCATTAGGTTCCAATTCCATCCAGTTGTTTTGAATACTGAATGTGTAAGTTGATCCTTCTAAGTATTCTGCAAAATACCGACTTGGTTCAAATACACTGAATGTATCTACAATGACATCAACGTGTCCCACATCTTGTACAATTAAATCAGCTCCCTTACCAGCATTATTATTATAAATATTACATAAATTTTCGTTATCAAAATCTATAGTACTGTCATCAGCCATATAAATCGCACCACCATATCCAGCAGAGTTCTCAAATATATTTAAACCAGAGACGTACAAAAAGCCATTTCTTGCATAAATTCCCCCTCCAAGTGTTGCTATATTGTTGGTGATTATGCAATTTGAGATGTAAGCTGAACTATAATCATGTACAAGAATTCCTCCACCATCTCTCGACCAAAATTGTGTGCCAAACCCATTTTGGATTGTGAAACCTTGAATGTGCGCATTGGTTTCTCCATTATGGATACGGATACAACTACCGGAGTGTTGCCCATCAATTACAGTAGACACAATGTACTGCTCGTTTCCTGTAGTTAATTCAAGACTTGCTAAAACAATATTTCTACCATTAAAATCCAGGTTTTCGTAGTACGTTCCGGGATAGACGAGAACTGTGTCGGAATCAGTGGATGCATTTATTCCTTCCTGGATGGTTGTGAAGTTGCCAGTTCCGTCTTGTTTGATATGCCAGGTAAAGCAGAATAACCACTGATAGACACTGATAAACACGAACAAGAATAATAGTTTAGATTTCATTAATACATCACCTCACCCTAAATCCCTCTCCTCTAGGAGAGGGACATATAGGTTAATTAGATTTACTAGATTACTTCAACATCAGCATTTTCTTCATTATTGTTTCATCTTTCGTTGATAATTTATAGAAGTATATTCCTGATGAAACATTCTTTTCGTTATTGTCTTTACCACTCCAAACTGTTTCATATGATCCTGACAGTTGTTCTCCCTTAACCAAGGTTTTCACAAGTTGTCCTTTGATGTTGTAAACTTTGAGCTCGATCATACCATCATTTGGAAGAGAATAACTGATTATTGTAGTCGGATTGAAAGGATTTGGATAGTTATCTAAATTCATTTTTTTCGGAGTTGGAGTCATAGAAGAATCTTCTCTTAGATCGATAAACCAGGCATCATCTTTATCTTTTGTAGTAAGTTGTTTCATTACTAAATCCGGATTAGTAGAAGTTACACAATTATATGAAGAGATTATCTTGTTTTCGCTTCTATTACCGTAATATAATTCGAGTTCAATATCACCAGGAGGAACCGATGTTGTATAGGCATTGATCTGTGTGAGAGTGTCACTCACAACTGTAGCACCAATACATTCTCCATTCACAAAAGCACCAATCTCTTGTGGCATATCACTTCCATCTAATTCTATGAAAAGCGGTACATAATCTGCCTGTTCTTCATAGGTAAAATATTCCGGATCTGTAAATACTGTCTTATTTACAGTTATACCACTTTCCCACTGGAAGTTATTAATCGTTGTAAGACATTTCACAACTACCATATCACCATAAGAAAGAGTTGGTTCTACTTCATTAACCATTCGGTAATACCACTCACCTTCCCATCTATATGCAGTCCAAAATTGATGTTGTATGAAATGGATATTTGAACCACTCCAATAATCTTCAAATGCTTCGCTTACATGCTGTGTCTCTTCTAACCAATAACCGACCCAGTTCTCGACATTATTTCCTGCCAAGATGATGGTTGTATTATCATACTCCTTAAAACCTGGTACATCCAAATCAGCAGCAGCGTTCATATGAAATTTGAATCCTTCCGTACGTAAGAATTGGTTTTCTTCTTCCCACCATTGATTATTATAATATAGAATAGTATAATCCTCAGCTTCCACTTTATCAAGAATGGTTGGATCAAGAATGTCTTCTAATACATTCTCGGCAACATCGGCATCATTTAAAACATTATCCAACGCCGGGAAGCTAAGCCATTTCCAGCCGTTGTTGGTAGTTGGCGGAGGAAGTTCAATTTCATCAATACGATGATTAATTGCACAAACAGCACCAATATCAGATGGTGTGTTGTCATCATCTGTAATGGTTGGATCACCTGCGTCTATGCAGGGGGATTTGACAGACGATAACCATTGAGGTTGATATGTAGTTGAGTTGAGTTCAGGATCTTCTTCTGATATAATATCACTACCAAAGCTGCAGTTCCCATTACTAACAGGATCTTCATAATAATCTTCATTCTCAAAGAATAGAGAATAGTCGCAATCAACCTCTTGCGAATCATCGCATTCGATTACATAATCGTCACAGGTATTTGATGAAAATATGCAATTAACTAATTCTACTTCAGAAGTTACAGCCTCAAAAAAAATAGTTGCGCTTGCATGACCATCGTTTTCAAGAAATGTATTAAAGCTCAAATCAATTGATTGTGAACCCACAGTATTTTCTTCAACAAAAATTGCACTACCTTCACCATCCCCATCAAGATAATTATCAAGGAAAATACAATTATTGATTGTAGGATTCCCTGTAGAACCAGGTAATATATATATTCCTGCACCAGATGGGCTATATCTTTCTCCTAGAGAAGCAGACGCAAAATTATTTTCAAAAATACAATTTTCAATCGTCACATCATTCCTACATGCCATACCTGAGCCACCATATATATCCCAAGAAATTGTGTTTTTTATTGTACAGTTTCTGATAGTTGCTGCACCATCTACATATATTCCTGTACCATAACCATAATCAGCCATATAACATCCATCAATTATACAATTCTCAATTATTGATGATGCACCGTTTTTTATCAATATGCCTACACCTTTTTTTTCAGAAACCGGAGAATAATATTCATTAAATGCAAAGTCTTCAATAGTAAAACCTGAGATAATATCAGTTTGATCTATATCGTCATCATCAAATATAAATGCCCGATTGTTTACTGCTGAAGGTTGTATCACTGGATTATTCATTCCCTTAAGATAAATATGCTTTTCACTACCATCCCAAGTTATATTATTATTGTTAGTACCCGTATAAGCACTGGGAGTAGCAACAACATAAATAATTGCACTTGTTTGAACAGCATTAACAGCACTCATAATATCTGTATAATCACCAGGACCATTTTGATTTACAACATAAGTTTCATCATAAGCGGATAAACCGCAAATAGTTAAAAGGGTTATTATCATTATAATATATTTTTTCATTTTTATCTCCATATGTTTATTTTTAATTTAAATTTAAATTTTATTTGTCAATTTTTTTATCACTCTACTAAAATTCTTCCCGATTCATCCTCTCTAATTACTCAGAGAGGATTTGTCCGAATGAACTTATTTTTACCAATGTAGAATATGTTATTAATCTTACAAAACCTACTTCCTAAAACTGCAAGATTGTTTTTTTCTGTAAAGAGTAAAATTATTATGCAGTTAATTTTAATCTGAGTAATTTTCATTTTTTCTATTATCAATATTCAATCCTTTTTAGATATATTTGTCCCTTTAAATATATATGTCGGAAATCCTAAAATTGTGACGCAGCCACTCAAAAAAAATATTTACGTTGTTAATTAGAATTGTTTAAGTATACTCTAACAAATTTATTTGTAAACAGTTAGAATGCAGAATGGAATTGAATAAAAAAAAACTAATAAAATTTTACATTTTTTAGTAATACGAAAAAATATTAACTGTGGAGTTAAAATGCGAGTTGAGTTGGATTATAAATTTATCCGCGACTTTTCG
>JAOZPK010000116.1 GCA_029932755.1 Candidatus Cloacimonadota bacterium
CTCGGGCTATATCATCCAGAGTAGTTTTCACGAATCCGTATTTTTGAAACACAACCGAGGCTGCTCTTAAAATATCTTCTCTTTTATCCATATCAAACTCCTTTTTAAAGATTTGAATAATTTATAATAATCTTCAAAAATTTAACTATGGTTTTAGTGTCAAGTTTTTTTTATTTATTTTAAACTAACTTGATTCTCTTTTTTAAGATAATAATTATAAAATGATTTTCCTTATTATTCTCTGGAAGATTAATTTTTGATCATTAAACAAATTGTCATCTATTGCTATGATAGTCTCACCTTTTAAATATCTTTTTATACGTTTTGGAGTTTTGAAAGGTCTATTTCTTCACCATCTGAAAGAATATAAATTTTTGATTGATTCATCTACTTCAACAATTTAGAGACTCGTTTTTCAGTTTTTGAAACTGCTTTATTACTTGTATTCTTATTTTTTTTCAATTTTAATGTGAATGCAAATTTCCATAAGCTATGGTGCTATAATAAAGATTTCAAAATATCATCTCTGATCATTTGTAAGTCAATTTTTGCTTTGATCCAGTCACTATAAAGATAACCTTCTTGTATTTCTTTTGAGGTTCCATCTTTTAAGACAATGGTAAAATAGCAATATCCTAAACTTGAAAAATCTTTGGATCTTACACTTTTTATAGCTCCAATACTCTTAACCTTTAAAAGGTCTATTTCTTCACCATCTGGAAGAATATAAATTTTTAATTGATTCATTTTTTATTTTATTTAATACTTTTCTAAGCACTTAATCAGATTCAAAAGTTTCTGGGTTACACCAGTCAGATCATAAACATTTAATGTATCGTACAAAACGATTATAATTAAGACATAATATAGGTTACATCTTCCCGTGCCTTAAAATCGAAATCAGCAACCAGAATCCCATAATTCCCGCTCCTACAAATCCCACAATCCCAATTATCGAAACTTCATCCCACAAAGGTGGAATTTTGGAAAGTACGATTAAAGATGAACCAATAATAAGAGCAGCCAGAACAATGGCAAAAGCAATCCGATTGCTGATCTGATCGTGTTTAATAAGCATCGGCTCCAAACCTTTGTGTTCGAACTCAACCTTCAATTTACCTGTTTTAATCTGCCGGACAATTTCCCTGATCTCAAAAGGAAAATCCTTGAATAAAAGATGAAATTCCGTCACAGATGAATACAAATCTTTTACTAGTTCCAAAGGATTCAACTGCTTTTTCAGTAAGTTTTTTGCAAAAGGCTCGATGTGTGCCACCATATCAAAATCAGGATCTAATTTCGTTCCGACTCCCTCGATGGTTATCAATGCTTTTGAAAGCAGATAAAAATCTGACGGTAATCTTAGTTTAAAATCTATCAGCAATCTGAAAAGTTTGTTCAAAAACTCACCGACTTTTATCTCTTTCAAAGAAATATAAGCATATTGATTGATTAGTTCGGAAACTCGTTGTTCCAATTGATCACGATTTTCGATATTATAAGTTCCCGTGAGCCGAAGAAGCGTTTCGGTAATTTTCTTTGAATCTTTATTCACGACTCCCACTATAATATTTCCGAGATAATCCTGGTGTTTTGGCAGCAAAGTTCCCATCATTCCGAAATCGAGGAAACAAGTGATATTATCTTTCAGGATGAGGATATTTCCCGGATGAGGATCAGCATGGAAAAAGCCGTGTTCAAATATTTGTTTCAGAACAAGGTTACAACCTTGATCTGCAATGAGCAAAGGATCATTTTCCGCTTCTCTTAACGCTTTCAGGTCTGATACTTTAATGCCGTCGATAAATTCCATTGTCAGGATTTTATTCGTGGAATAATCATTATAAACTTCGGGAATATAAATAGTCATATCGGTTTGGAAATTTCTTGCAAACCTCTCTATATGTGAAGCTTCAATATTGAAATCAATTTCCTTACGGATAGAGCGTTCAAATTCTTTTACTGTTTCAAACGGATTTAATATTTCCATTTCAGTGATGTGTTTTTCCATTAAAAGGGAAAGATGAAACATTATTTCCAAGTCTGTTTCGATAATTTTTTGAATTCCGGTGCGTTGCACTTTAACCGCAACTTTCTCTCCACTGAATAATTCAGCACGATAAACTTGTGCTATGGAAGCAGAAGCAATCGGATTTATATCGAAATTTTTGAAAAGTTCTGAAATCGATTTTCCCAATTCCTGCTCGATCATTCTTTCTGCTTCTTCATTCGGCATTGGTGGAACTGAATCCTGGAGCTTTTCAAGTTCAATTAGCAGAGATTCCGGTAAAATATCTGGTCGATTACTCATTATTTGGCCAAACTTGATAAAAGTCGGACCAAGTTCCTCGAGAACCATTCGGATTCGTTCCCACCGTGATAATGAAGCTGCTTTTTCAATTTTTTTATTGGGAATGAACTTCTTACCGAAATCAAGATATTTTTCGATTTGAGAATTGGTGATCAAATCACCAAAACCGTGCTGAAAAAGCACGGTTATGATTTCCCGATAACGGTTTATATGACGGTAGGTGCGTCCAATTGATCCGATTTTTCGTATCATTCTTTCCCTGTTTTTGCTCTCAATTTTTCCAGCTTTTTAATCCTTTTTTCTAATCTGTTAAAGTCTTCAAGAATCGGAATATCTAATTTTACCAAAGATTTTTTCACAAGTTTCTGAACTTGATTTTCCAAATCCTCTCTTGCTTTTTCAGATTGTTTTAACAAATCATTAACCATTTTCTTCCCTTCTTCTTCATTAAGTTTACTTTCTGCTGAAATTTTCTTACCTAATTCCTCGATTTTGTCTTTGGTCATCGAAGCGATGCCAATTCCGGTTAACATTGTTTTTTTCAATAGATCAAACATAATCATTCCTCCTTTTTAGTTTGTTTTTTTTTGCTTTTTATACTAATCGGGATTTTATGTAAAGTCTTTTTTGTCGTCGTAACGGCTTTATGACCTGTTCCTTTAATCCCTTTAATTACGCTTCCGGAAGTAGATCCTATTAAATCAATAGTTCCATCTTTTATTTTATTAATACTTTTCCAGGCAAAATTGATTTCATTCAATAGTTTCCTGGTTACACTGGTAGGGTCATAAGCTTTAAGAAGAGCATAGAGGATGACCGGATTAAATAATTTTGGTGAAAAAGCCAGATAACGACCTTCCCATAAAGTTGGTCCAAATTGTCTCTTAAATTTATAAAGCGGTTTGAATCTATAGAAGTATCCCAAACGGTTAAACGCTAATTTCAAGGCAAGTTTAATAATCCGATTTTGATCAGGATCATCAACATGCTCGTGTGATAAAGGTGCAGTTCCAAGCGTTGCCATCGTGTAACCTTGTTCGCTTAAGATACGAAAAGACTCTGTAAATAATAACTGCGGTAATCCGTTAGGAGTTTTTTCTTTGCGACGCATCACATCAAAATAAATTCCGTTTCTTGTGTAAACCGGAGTGCAAACCACGAATGCTTCAACTTCGTTATTTAGTAGTGCGAGGAAATATTTTCGTTCTTTCGGGTTATCAAGAGCCGGTTCTCCAATCAGAAAAGAGAATTCTCCCGAGCCTTTGAATTTTTGCCAGATAGCAGAAAGTTCTTCCATATCTTTTTCCCATTCCGTTTCTCTCTTCAAAAGCGGATGATATTCCACAACCGACAACCCTTGCCTTTTCGCTTGATTTATATTCTTACGTAAGCTCCTAAATTTACTACCGGATAAAGAAAATTCTTCTAAATCGAAAATTGGTTCCTCTCCTATTTTGATCATACCGAAGTCCATCTTTTCGAGAATCGTTTTACAACGCTCAGTAATAGATTGAAAACAGCAGAGTAATTTTCGTTCTTTACAAAACATTCTGAATTCAGTTACGAAATTTCGAATATCGGAAGGATCACAGACAGGATCACCCGCAGCCATCGCAACATTTGCTTTTACAACATAAGCAATTACACCATTGATTCCAGAAGGTGAATAAAAATATGATTTGTCGCTGCGCAGGATATTGTATGACTGGGAATGATAACCATATTTTTCTAACAATTCATGTACACGAACGATTTCATTTTCATTGCTCATTATCTAATCATCCTTTATTCTCAGTAATATTTATTGGGCTATCCCCAAAATATCATAATCAATATTGTTACACCAATTAAACCTAGGATATAACCAATTAATTCAACCGAATCATTCAACAAACAAGAATGATTTCTTAACCACCTTCTGATGGCGTTTGGATAGATGGTTGTGGCAATACCAAATAAGAAAAAAAGAGAACCAATTATCATGAATATGATTTTTGAAAGTTCCATTTTACTTTTTTTAAAAACTCACCTTTGCTTTGAAATAAATATCATCGCTGTCATTCATCTTTCCAAAAGTGGAAGATTCTTTTCTATTGATAATATAAATTCTTTCTTCCATAAATTTCTCTTAACTTATTAATATTCTTTTATGAATGCTTCAGCAGCTATATATCCTTTTTTGATTATTTCTTTTGCTTTATAAAAATCGAACATACTAAAATTCTCTACTTCAGGTTCTATTAAAACATCCGGTTTATATAATTCGACAGATAATTCGATTAACCTTTCTTGAGCAATCTGAACCGATTGATAGAATATTTTTTTCATTCCCGGTAAATCTTCTTTCTCTTTGTGTTTGATGAAATTCCTTATCCATTTATGGTCTATCATCAAGTTTTCAAGTTTTCTTTCCAGAACGGGAATGATTTCGAGAGGTTTCTCCAAATCTATTTTATTGTTGAATTTTTTATCAGATTTCGGATCAGACTTATTTTTGGATGACAGAATATTAACTGCAATAATGTAATCCGCTCCCATTTCACGAGCTATGTTAATTGGAACAGGATTTACCAGACCGCCGTCAACAAGAACAATATTATTACAGATCACCGGTTGAAAAACGATTGGAATTGAAATACTGGCTCGAATTGCTTCTACGAGATTTCCTTTATTAAAATGTATTTCCTGCCCTGTGATTATATCGGTTGCTACTGCTGTAAACGGAATTGGCATATATTCTATGTTTTTGTTACCTAATATTGAGGTTAGAAATTCCTGAACTTTTATTCCTGTAACCAATCCTGATTTTCCAAATCCGGGTGAAAAAAGCTTTGCTGTGGATGTAAGATCGGTTTCCAAAGCAATATCCTCAATTTCTTCGATACTCAATCCGCTGGCATAAGCACCTCCGATCAAGGCTCCGATACTCGAACCGGTAATAAAATCAATTTTTACACCCATTTCTTCTAAAAATTTTATCACTCCGATATGTGATAGTCCTTTTGCACCACCACTGCCAAGAGCTAAACCCACTTTTTTCTTTTTGAAATGCTTTATTAATTCATTTTCCCAGTCCATAAACACCTCATTATTTTTTTTTCTGTGAAATTATTCACTTTTTGAAAGATTAAACGCAATCAATATTAAATAATTTGCTGTTTAACTTTTTTAACAAATAATTAATGCATACTATTATTGAAATTAAACCAATAAATTCGGCAATGTGATATATTGTGAGTAGTTCTGTTGCATTCTTCATTTTATCTCCTTATTATTCAAATATTTTATAAAACATCTTCTTCTTTTATGTTGTCTTCGATCAAAATATTTCCATTGAGCCTGAACTTTTGTATTAGTTTCAAGTTCCGGATTGCTTTCTGCTTTCTCAAATTTATTATTAATGTATATTTTAATAAGTTCACTAAAGAGAAGCGCATTAACACCTTTTCCTTGCAAATCGGGACGAACAGCCACAAGATAGAGATCGATCAGATTGTTTTTTTTCAGAGATTTAAGAATATGAATAAACCCAAACGGGAATAACTTACCATTTGCCTTTTGGAAAGATTTCGACAGGGATGGAAACGTTAAACCAAAAGCTGCAACTTTGTTGTTTTCATCGAGGATAATACTGATCAGTTCCGGATTGGCGAAACCTATGTATTGTTTGATATAAGATTGAATTTGTTTTTCGCTTAAGGGAACAAATCCGTACAATTCTTCATAAGCTGTATTCAACACCTGGAACATATCTTTTAAATATGGTTTCATTTCTTTCAAATTGGCTGCTCTTAGTATTTTCAATTTGTTCTTTAGTAAAACAATTCTTGAAATTCTTTCAATTTTCTCCGGAACTTTATCAGGAACTTTAATCTCATATTCAATCCAATCGGCATCTTTTTTATAACCCAGTTTATTAAGATGCTCGGGATAATATGGAAAATTGTAAATTGTAGCAATTGTACATAATTCTTCAAAACCTTCTATCAGCATACCTTCAGGATCAAGATCTGAAAAACCAAGAGGACCATGTACTGCTTCCATACCGTTTTCTTTTGCCCAATTCTCCACTGTATTAATAAGTGCTTTTGAAACATTTTCATCATCAATAAAATCTATCCAGCCAAAACGACAGTATTTATCATGCCACTTTTCAATGAAGCGATAATTGATAAAACCGACAATTCTACCAACAACTTTTTCGTCTTTATAAGCAA
>JAOZPK010000024.1 GCA_029932755.1 Candidatus Cloacimonadota bacterium
GTTAACCTATCTTCAGCATAGTTGAGAAATTCCTGTGTTTGACTCTCTCTGCTGAATTCAAAATTTATCTTACGTTTTTTACTTTTCTTATTAAGAATTTTTATCAATTTCAAGAAGTTCTTGGCGATCATCTCAACATCTTCCATTTCGCAGATTAGAGTATGCTTATTGTGTCTCAGTATCTCAGCAGCTTCACCTTCTGGCGGCACCATGGCAAGGATTTCCTTTCCACTTCGCAAATACTCAAATAGTTTACCGGTAAGCACACCTTTTCCTTTATGTGATGCGATAAACAAAAGTAAAGCATCACAATTCATAAGAGATTTTATTGCATCCTTATGCTCTATTTGAGAATTTATTTTTATCATATGTGCTACTTTGGAATTTTCAATATAATCAGTTGTTTCTGAATAGTAATTACCAGTGAATTCAATAAGAATATCATCAGTTGTTTGACCACGTGACTGCAATAATTCCAAAGCTTTTATAAGATATTTTGGGGTACGATATCCGTAAAAATTCCCAATATATTTAATAACTAATTTCTCATTCTTCCAGATAACAAAATCAGAAAAATCATCAGCATCCCAACCATTATAAACAACTTTGATCTTGTTTCTTAATTTACTACCAAATTCTGTAGTTAGGTCATCTTTCATTGTTTTGCTAACCACAGTTATTACTGAAGCAAATTCCAGGATTTTATTTTCCCATTTTCTTGAATGTATTTTATGTAATTTAGATAAAAATGTGATATAGGGATTCAATGTCCAATGATCACGGTAATCAATTATAAGTGGTAACTTATTCTTTTTAGCCAATTTATAAGCTGCTATGCCGCTTGTATATGGCCCCATTGTTGCCATGACAGCATCATATTTATTTTTTTTGAATAACTTTTTACCTGCTTTCATCACAAAAGGTAACCAGCCAATCTTATCATCGATAGGGAAAACATTCCGGATAATTTTCTTATACTTTTCGGGTGTGTTAAAATAGACAGCTTTATTGGTTTTGGGTTTGGAGATCTTCTTTAAGATTGACATCAGGTCAAAGGATGATGTTCTAATAATTTTATGAGCTTTATCTTCCTTTAATAATTTTTTATCGGTTGAATGAAAAACAATATCCTTTACTGTGATCACATCAGTATAAACATCAAATTGTTCGAGATATTTTACTAATTTTGCAGGACGCTGAACCCCAGGACCACCCAACGGTGGATAGAAATAAGCAATTAATAACAATTTTCTCATTTCTCTTCCTCAGATTTCGATTTCTTGTTTAGAACAACTTCAATTTTTGAATCCAATTTAACATTAGAAAAATAGATATTATTCTCCTTAATTTCAGCTTCTGCATGATTAACCTGAACAATATCATAGTTGCCAAACACACTTATTGTAAATTTATCTGTTTTGGAAGGGAAATAGAGATAAAATCTATCTTCACTATCAAAGATCTCAATACCTTCTCTTCTTTTCCACCATTGTGCGATTTGCATAAAAGTAGCCATGAAAACATTCTTTGGTCTGATCTCTTCTATAGTATAATTAAGAAGCTGCTTATTGTAAGAAATCTCATCAAAGTTTGAAATGGAATAATTAAAAGAGACAAATCCGTTTGCAGATTCAACTGATTCAATCAGATGATCTACTATTTCCTGTGCATTTTCATATGAGATCAAGCTCGATTTAGATAGTTTTAAATGATTATCAGAGAATATAATTGGTAATTCCAAAGAATGCCATCCAAAACTACTTCTTAAATCTTTACTATGTGAACCATATTGATAAAATGGAAAACCTAAACCACTCAAGAAACCATTCTTGTGGTGAAATCCAATTGAAGAATTATATGTGAATCCGTTTTTCTTATGGAATTCATGTGTAATTCTCGGGTCGTAACTAAAATAATTATGACGAATCCCCATTAACTCATCGCTGGTTATTTTTGATAATTTTTTTTTTTGTTTATGCAGTATATCTTGCTTCCCGGAATTAACTGAAGCCAATAAAGCGATCTCATTCCCTTTTGCATGATTATTCATTACTTCTTTATGTACATCACTGCTTTGTATAGAATAATCAATATCTTTATTTGAATTTGATTCCGTTCCAAAGAAATATGTACCACTTATCTGGTGCATACTCTCGATCTGATCAATAACATCAAAGTTCCAATATTCTTCAATATTAGTTAATAAATATTTCATTTTACTTAAGAAACTATTAAAAACATATTTAATTTTATAGAAGATCAGAATATCTTCAAATGTACTGCTGATCATCCTTCCCAAAGACCATTTCTGTAATTTATCAATATTATAAGAAAAGGAAGCAGCAAAAACTTCTGCCGAGGGCCAATATGCTTTCTTTACCAGAAAAGCAGAACCATTCTTTTGTAATGAATCTTTGATGCATCTTTCTATTAACCACAGTAACATATTTACATATGGTTCCTGATGAAACTCTATAAATGGGACATCCTCATCTGAGAGCCAACCATGATCGTCTCTCTTTACGCCTTCGATCCCAATTGAAGATTCCAGATTAAACAGAATGTTCCCAATAATATCAAATTTATAAATGCCATAGAACAAGTCATCTTTATGATAATAATGAATTGGCACTTTTATCTCTTTATCTGAAATTATAGGCACCTTACGCTTCAATTTAATTATTTCTGTATTTTCTTTAATCTTTTCGAGTGTTAGTTTATTTGGTTGCAGCAATTCGGATAAAACAGGAATATAGAATAATATCCTGTCCATAGCAAGAATGTAAGCTTCCTCTATTGTAGGTTCTATTAAACCGTAGTAGAATAGTATGTCATTTTGCTGTAACTGATCCAGTTTATGAATATATTTAAATTCATATCCGAGAGTATTGAAAATAAAATCAAAAGTAAACTTGATCTTGTTCTCAAATCTTTTCAGCTTACTATCTACATATATTGCTATCATCCAACCTCTTGAATTCTAATCATCCCTTATTTAAACATTCAGATAGAAGATAATGCATAATTCTGTCAACTTGCATATTATGTAATATTATTGAAATTAAAATAATGCATTATAATTCAAATAAATTAAGTCCGGTATTTTCATCAAAATATCTGTCCAGATTTTCTTCAAACTCATCAATAATAACTTCACATGTGGCACTTACAACCGCACTATTCAAATGTCCGCCAAAAGCATTATATTCACTGTCAGAAAGCATTATGTGCATATGCAAGTATGGCTGATGTTTGTTGGAAGTAATGTTTCCTGTTATTGATAAAATTTCAAAAGTACCATTTATTGTCTTAGAGTGATATTCCTTTTTTAATGGATCAAATATACCAATTTTAACTTCATTAACTGCACCGATTGCAGAGATCTTTCCTACTTTAATATCTCTCTTAGTGCAAAATTTTGTAAGAATACTTACAATTTCTTCTCCCTGATCAATTCGTATAAAATATTTATTTCCAATTTTTTTTGATTCCACAAATACCTCCATTATTATTTCTTTATTAATTACAAAAAATAATTGCAATATTCTTTGTCTAACATAATTTACAAATCATTAAATTGAATTTTACTAAACTGAATTTCATTTGACACATAAACCTTAAAAAAAGAATTGTAATTATTGAAATTTATGATAGTTATAATATCTATATCTTATATATAAAATAACATAGGGAGATATAAAATGAGTACAAAACGCGTTTATACTTTTGGAAATGGAAAAGCAGAAGGTAAAACTGAAATGAAGAACCTTCTTGGCGGTAAAGGAGCAAACCTTGCCGAGATGAACCTGATAGGTGTTCCGGTTCCTGCAGGATTCACGATCACTACAGAAGTTTGTGCAGAATGGAACAAATTGGGAGAAGATAAAACAATTGAACTTCTGAGGGCAGAAGTTGAAGCAGGGGTTAAGAATATTGAAGAAATTTTGGTTGCTAAATTTGGCGATAATACAAACCCGCTTCTACTTTCGGTACGTTCCGGAGCTCGTGTTTCCATGCCGGGAATGATGGACACAGTTCTTAATCTCGGTATGAATGATAATGCCGTGGAAGGACTTGCAAAAAAATCTGATAATCCTCGTTTTGCCTGGGATTCATATCGTCGTTTCGTACAAATGTATGGTGATGTAGTTTTGGATATGAAACCAAAAACTAAAATGGATATTGATCCTTTTGAAGAGATCATTGACGAGATGAAAGAAGAAAAGGGGATACAAAATGATACCGAACTTACTGCTGAAGATTTGAAAATTCTTGTTACAAGGTTTAAAAAAGCAGTAAAAGATGTTACCGGGCACGACTTCCCTGATAATCCTTGGGATCAGCTTTGGGGAGCTATTGGTGCAGTTTTTGGAAGTTGGAATAATCCACGGGCAGACTACTATCGTAGTATGAATAAAATTCCCGGCGATTGGGGTACCGCTGTAAACGTGCAGGCTATGGTTTATGGAAACATGGGCAACACATCTGCAACCGGTGTTGCTTTTACTCGTGATGCTGGAACAGGTGAAGATATTTTTAATGGTGAATACCTTATTAATGCTCAGGGTGAAGATGTGGTAGCCGGAATTAGAACTCCACAGGAAATAACTCTTGAAGGTAGTAAAAGATGGGCAAAACTTGCAGGTGTTTCAGAAGAGGATCGGGCAAAAAATTATCCTTCTTTTGAAGAAACAATGCCAAAGCTTTACAAAGAATTATCTGAAATTGAAACAAAACTTGAGAACCATTATAAAGATATGCAGGACATTGAATTCACAGTGCAGGATGGAAAAATGTGGCTGCTTCAAACCAGAAATGGCAAGAGAACCGGTGCTGCAATGGTTCGTATGGCAATTGAAATGTCAGAAGAGGGTTTTATCGATGATAAAACAGCTTTGATGCGTGTTGAACCAAACAAATTAGATGAGCTCCTTCATCCTGTGTTTGACAGTAATGCAATTAAAGAAGCTGTTGTTCTGGCTAAAGGTCTTCCCGCTTCTCCGGGTGCTGCAACAGGTCAGCTTGTATTCTTTGCAGATGAAGCTAATAAATTTGGAAATGCCATCCTCGCCCGTATCGAGACCTCTCCAGAAGATCTGGAAGGAATGAATATAGCAAATGGAATTCTTACTGCTCGTGGTGGGATGACCTCTCATGCTGCTGTTGTTGCTCGTGGTATGGGAAAATGCTGTGTTTCCGGTGCCGGTTCTGTAAGAATTAATTATAAAGAACGTATTATGGTTTTGGAGGGTAAAACTTATAAGGAAGGTGATTGGGTTTCATTGAATGGATCTACCGGTGAAGTTTATGAAGGAAAGATCGCAACGATCGATCCTGAACTTAGTGGAGATTTTGGGAAACTGATGGAACTTGCTGATAAATTTACTCGCATGTATGTTCGTACAAATGCAGATACACCAAACGATGCTAAAGTGGCTCGTGAATTCGGTGCTAAAGGCATTGGTCTTTGCCGTACGGAACACATGTTCTTTGAAGGTGAAAAAATTAAAGCCATGCGGGAAATGATATTGGCTGATGATGAAGCCGGACGCCGTAAAGCTTTGGCAAAATTACTTCCATTCCAACGAACTGACTTTGAAGGTATTTTTAAAGAGATGACTGGATTTGGAGTAACTGTCCGTCTTTTGGATCCTCCACTGCACGAGTTCGTACCTCACGAAACTGCTAATCAGCAGGAAATGGCTGATGAAATGGGAATACCTGTAGAAGAAGTTAAGGTAAAAGTTGATTCACTTCATGAATTCAATCCAATGCTGGGACACCGCGGCTGTCGTTTAGGAAATACTTATCCTGAAATCACAGAAATGCAGGCTCGTGCGATAATCGAAGCTGCTATCAACGTGAAAGAAGTTGGATTCGACCCAAAACCTGAAATAATGGTTCCACTTATTGGAACTGTAGAAGAGTACAGATTGCAAGCTGCTATCATTAATGAAACTGCAAAAAAAGTATTTGAAGAGACAGGTAAAACTGTTGAATATTTAGTAGGGACAATGATAGAGATTCCACGTGCTGCCCTAACGGCAGATCTAATTGGTAAAGAAGCTGAGTTCTTCAGCTTTGGAACAAATGACCTAACTCAAATGGCTTTCGGTTACAGTCGTGATGATGCCGGTAAATTCCTTCCAATCTACTTAGAAAAGGGAATATTAAAAGATGATCCTTTCCAGGTTCTGGATCAAGAAGGTGTTGGACAACTTGTGCAAATGGCAACGGAGAAAGGTCGTAGCGTAAATGCTGATCTTAAAGTTGGTATTTGCGGCGAACACGGTGGTGAGCCAAAATCAGTAAAATTTTGCAATAGTGTAGGAATGGATTACGTTAGTTGTTCTCCTTACCGAGTGCCGATAGCAAGATTAGCTGCTGCTCAAGCTGCAATCGAACAGAACTAATTCAAGTTATAAAAATAAAAGCCTTCCGGCAACTGCTGGAAGGCTTTTATATATATATTCTATCAATGTAATTTTTAGCATTATTTCAACAATACACATTTACTAACAGCTCTTTCTTCTCCATTTACTTTAAGCTTTATAAAATAATTTCCACTTGCAACTTTCTTTTTGTTGTCGTCCACTCCACGCCAGATAAGTTCAAAATGACCTTTAGAAGAATATGCATCAAGTAAGGTTTTAACCTTTTGTCCTTTAATATTATAAATTACAAGTTCAATTTTACCGGATTCTGCCAGATTAAGTTTGATGGTTGTTGTTGGGTTAAATGGATTGGGATAATTTGAGATTTGTGTAATTTTAGGAATTACTATTTCGTTTTCATCATTTGATTGAGGGTCACCTTGGAACTCATAAGCACCCATATCGATTGCATCACCATAAATTCGTGGATTACCTGCAAGATCAAATTCAGGTAGTTCAATTCCAGGTGGTAAATCTAAAGTTCCGGCATCTATACAGGGGGAATTCTCTAAAAGAGCAAATGGATAAGTTCCCAAACTGTCGAACATTGGGTTCTCATCCAAGTTACCTTCCATCCAATTAACAATGTTCCAACTATAAACATTTTCAATACCTTCATATCCTCCATCTATCAGTGAATGATGGATATTTATAGTTGTAGGATTAGTTGAATGATCATTATCAATATAAATTTCTCCAGGATTATCTCCATAAAGAATTGAATTATAAATATTAACAATCGTATTTTGACCATCTGGTCCGATTCTGATTGCCCCACCATTGCCTGGACTGGAATTATTTCCAATCGTGCAATTAACCAAATTCAGATTTATGTTATCACCTATTCCAATTCCGGATGAATTCTCAGGCCAATCACTTTGGTATTGTATGTTTTCTGTTAATTCCATATTTGTTATAGTAACATTCATCGGTTCTGTGCCCAGCATACCAAACGAAAGTTGAGGACGCGCATCAGATCCCGGATCAGGTGGATCATATTGTTGGTTATTGTGGATATATGCATTTTCAATAATTACTTCCTGTTCGGGCTGAAAAGAATTAAGAGAATGTAAACAAGTACAATAATTTGAATGTGAAAAAAAATTTAAAATATCAAGATTCATATAAATTAAATCAAGATTGCGATTATAACCCTGACATTCAGTAATTGTAATATTTTCTAAATTAACAAATTTTCCTTGTTGTGGATATGCTGTAATATACATACAAGAAGCAAAAAAGCCATTACCATTTCCATTTATAAAAGAAATATTTTTTATAAGGTAATCTAGTTTTCTATAACCTGTAATTAACATACAAATTTCTTCAGCATCCAGGATAGTATTTACCATTGATTCACCTATAAGGGAAACATATCCCCGCATACAAAGGGGAAACTTCTGATTGTTCATACTGTTAGAGTATAGTCCATCTGCAATATGTATCGTATTATGATGGAGACTATCTGATTTTACAAGTGAAAGAGCATAATTAATATTTGCTAATGGTTCATCCTCAGATAAACCATTATTATTATTATTTCCATCAGTTGAAACATAAAGATCAGCATTTATGGGTTCTAATTTGGCATTCTGTATATAAAGCGTAACATCATTTAATGGAATTCCAGTTGATGTAGCTGAGACAATAAAATAATCATCAGGTTCCATAACTGTAAAAGTATCTACAAAAACTTCTAAAGGAGGACAATTCCAAGTTTTTGCAATTTCACAACCACCAGACGCATAATTTAAATAAATATTACATAACATTTCATTATCAAAAAGAATTTCAGAATAATTACCCATAAAAATACCACCCCCGGATGCGTAACTGTGATTATTAATAATTGATACACCAGCCAAAGTGATTTGAGAATTCAAACAAAAAATACCACCTCCTGCTTTAGCATAATTATTCTTGATTAAACACTTTCTTATCATTGGCTGAGAGTCTTTTATTAGAATTCCACCTCCACGTAATGTATTAGTTGTAGAATATGAACTACCGCTTCCATTGGTTAATGTAAAACCACACAAAACAGTTGTGCTGTCTTCTTCGGACATTATTCTTACACAACTTCCGGTTTGGCTACCATCTATTATTGTATTATACATATATTCTTCATTACCAGTTGTTAGATAAAGACTTGCACATATTATATTTTTTCCGCTAAAGTCTATATTCTCGTAAAATGTTCCTGTATAGACAAGAACTGTGTCGGAATCTGTTGCAGCAATTATTCCTTCTTGGATAGTGGTGAAGTTACCGGTGCCGTCTTGTTTGATGTGATAGGTTGTGGAGTGTAACCACGAATTTACACAAATTAGAACGAATAAAATAAAAAACTTCACAAAACCCCCTCAATCCCCCTTCCGAAGGGGGACACGGATTATTTAAATTTGCAGGTGACAATAGCTATTGCCACCTGCAAGTAATCAATTTATTTCATCATTAACATTTTACGAGTTAGTACATCATTCCCTGTTTTCAATTTGTAGAAATAGATTCCTGAACCAACTGATTTATCGTTTGTATCTTTTCCATCCCAGATCATAGAATGCTGACCTGCTGTAAGTTGACCATTGATGAGTTGTTTCACTTTTTGACCTTTGATGTTATAGATAGTAAGTTCAATTTCTTGTTCGTTAGGCAGAGAGAATGATATTGTTGTTGTTGGGTTAAATGGGTTTGGATAATTTCCTTTAAGTACCGGTTTGGAAACTATGTTCTCAGGTTCATTTTCATCTGCAAACCTCATTATTGAATATTCCTGCCTGCCGGAGAAAATTGATTTATTTTCGTATTTACCGGTTTGTAGATCTAGAACTTGATAATCCTTAACCGGCGTTGACAATCCTCTTCCTGTTACTATTTCAAAGGTAAATGGAATCGGATCACGATTAGAATTATCGGAATATACAAGGATTTGAGCACAAGTATCTTCTACAACAACCGCTCCCACACATACGTCATCTTCAAAAACACCAATTTCTGTTACATTAGGTGGTATATTAAAAACATCTATAGCTTCATAATCAGCTTTCTCTGTATAAGTAAAGCTTTCAGGTTCGGCTTTTTTCTCAGGTTCTTCAGCTGTATTGTCAAGTGTCCAATGAAAATCGGAAATCGGTTGTGGAAGGTCTTTAAACCAAACCATATATCCTTTCCCATATTCCAAAGTTAAACCTTCTGCAGATATTACTACTTCACCACCATAAGGATCACCACCTCTTATAATACTGCGTTTGTTATAGTACCAATCTTCTGATTTTACTTTTTCCACATATTGCCAGTAATCACCAAAAGATTCGATCATTTTCTGAGTTTGAGGTAGCCAGTATCCAAGCCAATGATATGTGTAGGGAGAAAGCGAATATTCAAGTTCATAATTAGCTTCCATACGTGTACCGGATAATTCTAATGTGCGCTGTACATAAGGGTCTGCCTTTATTTTGTAAAGTCGGGTGCTTTGAATATTATATGAAGGATAATTCCATTGGTAAGGGAAACCATCATAATCATAAGTTAACACATCTTCTACAGCTTCGAAAAATATGTTTTCAATATCACCAAATGGTTCTATAGTTTGCAGAATAGGAACAATATCTACAGCTTCGTTTATAGTATTATTGCGATTCAGACAAGGAAAGGATTCCCAGTTGTAGTCTTCAGAGAAGATTTTCATTTCCAGGAAATTTGAATATACTATCGGCTCTTCATCTCTTGAAAGTATTACAAAATCATGTTTATTCATGATGTTACCACCTCTAGGATTCAGAGTCTTTACAGAATAAAAAGTATCATTATCTTTATATGACAATTCATGCCAATTATCATCTGAGGGTGAATTACGGAAAACATATAATTTTTCACCATCAGACAAAACAAAGTTAGTTACATTAATATAGCTATCAGCATTGTTATCCTCAATTAGAATAGAGGGATCTGGATTTTCGATTTTACCTCTTATATTACATCCTTCGATGTCAGTTTGAGTAATAGCGTCATGAATTCCTGAGATTATATCATTATCATTATCTATTATGAAACTCATAATATAATGGAAAAGTAATTCAGTATCGACCAAACTATTTATTGGGGGAGTCGAACCTTGACCCCAATTTGGTAGATGATTAGCAAACCATTGATCGTTCTCTAATGAAGGAAGATATGCTTCTAATGCATCTATAAAATCATCATCTAATCCACCATTATGCATAAATATATAGGTTCTGTTATTGTGCTCAAACCTAAAGGGATGATTTCCTGTTCCCCATGTTCCCTGTCTTGCATGTCCCAAAAGAATTGTTGCGTTATTCGTATCATCATCTTGTAATGGATATGATGGGGGTATATAATATGTAGAATAGTTAATATAATTTAACACCATTGATTCTGTAACATTTAAAGGGATATTGCTTTCATAACTTGTTTGGTTCGGGTTAAAATTATCACCATAATAATTCACATGATATTCTCCATGAAGATACCAGGCTTGATTAAGAGGATTCCAAGGATCAGGATAATAGCATGGAATGCTATAATTATTCTCTTTATAATAGATAAATCCATATCCATCATCATTATTCTTAGTACCAGATACATAACCAATGTAAGGACTCGAATGAGTTGATCTTTCTCTGATATAATCAAAGTAATCTACCGGATCATCAAAATCATTAAGTGTATCATTATCAGGATCTTCAATATTAGAAATTAGAGAATTCGATTTTGATATCATTCCCATCATATCACAATCTGCACTTAACACAACTGAACTTAAACTAATCGTAATTAACATTAATATTATCAATATCGACTTAATGTTTTTGGAAAACATAATAAAACTCCTTTCCTATTGTTCCCATTAGCTAGAAAAGACTTTTTTCTTCAAGGATTTTTTTACCTAACAGGAAAATTAACGGTTAATTGCCAGAATAAACTGGCAAAGTTTGATTATTAAAATTTACTCTTTCTTTTCAAACAATGATATTTCTACATTTTGTAGTTTGCATAATTTCTGTTATGGATCTCACATTTTTCTTATCTTCCCTCTTTGTATATGTTTTGAGTTGCTTATAACACAAATAGCCACTAATAAATAGTGGCTTCAACAAATGAATATATCTCTATTAATTCGTACTATAGTGTAATATCAGATTTGTATTAAGACTTTGTCCTATAAAATTACTTAATGCTCTTCGGAGTTTCAATTCTTCAACAGGTTTAGAGATAAAGATTCCCGATTTTATCTGAGAAGTCTCTCGTTCAGTTATTCTATCTATATAAGCAGAACAAAATACTATCGGTATTTCATGCTTTTCTCCAATTTTTATAGCGGCATCAATTCCATTTAGCTCACCATCCAGATTAATATCCATGAAAATAACATCCGGTGTTAAACTATCTGCATAGGCAATTGCTTTCTCACCTGAAGATACCATAGCAATTACTTCATAACCAAAACTCTCTAAGGTTAATTTTAAATCTTCTGCTATTATCAATTCATCTTCAACTATTAAAATTCTCATTTTCTCATCTCCTCATTTAACTTAACACGGTAAATCCGCTCTGTTACAGCTCAACCCCGAAGCAGATATCTGCTTCGGGTATTAAAAAGCTCTGAATAACTTATTTTATTTCTTAACTACTAATATCTCACCATCTATTATAATGATGAAATAATCCTCATTCTCGAATATCTTTTTCATAATTTTTTCCTGATTATCTTAATATTACGAATATGTCGCCATCAACTACAATTATTACCCATTTTTCACCAACGACCAGGATTTCGAATGCTTCACCTTCCAAGTCATCAATATTCACCTGTGTGATCTCATCAAAATTATCAATTAAATACTCTTCAATCGTCATTTGATCCGGAATATCCAGATCATCCAACATAAGTGCAGAAACCATTGAACTCAACATCAAAACTGCCATTAAACTAATAATAATCTTTTTCATAATTCCTCCATTTTTTATTACGCTCTATTAATATATGTTAATATTATCAGAATTGTGACGAAGCCACTCAATAAAAATTAATATATTTTCTCTGAATCCAAATTTAATATCATCTAACTACTTTAATTTACAATAAATTACGCTATAAATATTTTATGCAGATATTTTTGTAAATTTTTCATCTTTTTTTTATTTTTTATTTTTTATTAACTAAATAGTTAATTTATATTATCTAATTTTATATAAAATTATTATTCTTGACGTAAATTTCCCAAACATATTCATATTGATTTATATTTTTTATTTAGAGAGGAAAATTGAAATATTGTAATAATGATCTACGGAAATTGCAGCAGATATCTTATAATTATTCTTTATACCGTACAGGAGATTTCGATCTTTCTGATGAGATCTCGATGAAAACAATTAGTGTATTTCTTTTAAAAGCCGATGGGATATTAAGTGATCAGGTAAATAAGTGGATAATAAATACTTCCAAAATCCATATTCAAGAACATTTCAGAACTTCAAAGCAAAATCATGATAACATAAAGAAATATAATCAAGATATTATTGAGAAATTAAACATTAATCTAACTTCAGAAACTGATGCAGAGTTGAAGGAAACATTTACGGAAGTCTTGCAAACATTAAATAATGAAGAGATGAAGACTATACTTTTCTATTTTCAGTGCAATAAAAATATAAGCATTATGCATTCTACACTCGAGATTTCAAATGATACTCTAAGAAAGAAAATATCGCGTATTAAACGTAAATTAAAAGCAGAAACTTTCAAAAAACTTGGAGTAATTGCAACCAAAAAAATTATTACACCAAAAATTAGTGATCTTATCGTTAAATTCTTAAAAAGTTTCAAAATAAATTTAGAAGAGAATTCACTTGAAAAAATGTACTATTATTTTTCTGAAGTTGATCTTGATAAATATAATCCAAGCTACGAGATATCGAAAATCCTAGATTATGAAATTATGTTAACTAATTCTATATATAAAGTTTGGATTATTTTCAAGAATAAAAAAAATGAAAATGATTCCTTTTATATTGAATTCTTCATTGATGATAAAAATCATCTAAAAATATTAACGCCTCCTCAGAAAAGTGAAAAAGTATTTAAATTTAGCGAAGATTCAGAAGAAGGAAAGAAAATCATGCAGATGCTTAATTCTGCAACTGTCGATAAAACCGGCGTTAGTAAATTCTCAACTGAAGAGTTGGAAAAATTATTAACACAAATTGAAAAGAAAAAGAATTCCAATAAGTGAAAAACACATCACTTTGCAAATTATTTAAGCAGCATACATTTCTTTGAAGCTACGGAATTCCCATTTACTATAAGCTTGTAGAAATAAATCGCAGACGAGACAGGCTGGTTGTTATCGTCAGTTCCGTTCCAAACTACACTGAATTTTGTTTCTCCTCGTCCTTCGATTAAACCTGTCCTGAGCTTATCGAAGGGCCCAAAATGACACGAGCTCGGAGAAAGATCCTTTACTTTCTGACCTTTTAGATTGAAGATTATAATTTCGGTGCTTTCGGTGTTTTCTGTGTTTAATTCAAATATGATAGTTGTTGTTGGATTGAAAGGATTAGGATAATTGGTTAAATAATAATCAGGAATCGGTAATTGCACATCTTGTACTGAAACAACTTCCGGTACAATTTTAATATCTGTTGCATATTGTCCAACAGTGTATTCATTTAAAAGATTTTCATTAACATCAAAAACCTTAACTGTAAAATTTTGTCCCCATTCTCCACCAAGTACAAAAAGATTCTCGTTATTGGAAGCGACCATCGTTCCACCGGGAGTGAAAGGATTTGGGTTATCATAGATGATCTCAAAAGTATCTGCATCATAAGCATAAAGTGATGTTCCAAAACCATCAGCTACATAAACAATATTATCTGGCATTAATGCAAAATTGCTGGTTACTCCACCAATATCAAGAGTATTTGTAATAGTATTTGATGCAGGATCAATGATGCAGACTTTACCAAAGATCGTGCCCCAGTCTCCCCCACAGCTCACATGAATATTCTCATTAATTGTTTTTAAAAATTGCGGATTAACTTCTGTTGGGATTGTCTCTTCTACACTGAATGTTTCCAAATTTACAACACTAACAGAACAATTGGAATATCCGGTTCCGTAATCTGTATTTCCTACAAACAGCTTTCCATTCAGAATAGCCATACCGGCAGGATTTCCACCTACAACAATGGAGCTTTCTACACTATCGGTATCAAGATCTATTTTATAAACTTTATTTATCATCCCACCAGTAACATAAGCATGATTTTCATCTATAATGATATCATAAGGATTCGAAGAATTTTCAATGTAAATATTTGTGATCGTGTTACCTGTGTTGATGTCAATTTTCTGAATACTGTTATCACTAGAGTTCACAACATAAGCAAATTCCGTAGTTAGTTCCACGCGATTTGGTGATATACCAAGGACACAAAAAACTTCCTCTACTTCTCCAGTTTCAAAATCAATTCTGGATAAAGTTTCACTTCCCGAATTCACAATAAAACCAATTGCTCCCCACAAATTCAATGCTGCAAACATTATTAAAATCACTAAAATTTTTCTCATTTTATCCATCTCCATTTATTTTATACTACAAATTCACTTTTAACTCCCTCTACTCTCAGAAGAGGGGTGGGATGAGGTTTTACAATTTCCATTCAATTCCCAAATTCACTTCCCAGTTAATACCTGGCTGTGGTATATGGTCGTAAATCTCATACAATTTGTTCAAAATATTGTTAACTCTAATAGTTGGTGTGAACTCAAATTTATCCCAACTTATAGAATATTCAATCCTTGTATTCAGCAGATCGTAAGCTGGAAGTAGATGTTCTGTAGTAGCTTGATAAGAATTTGTCCATTGTTCACCAAGAAGTTTATATGATAAATCACCAACAAAATTTCCTGATGTTATTCTCATATCTATATCGAGTGAATAATCCGGAACATAAATAATATTATTTCCATAATTTGGATCATCCTTTGATCTATTGATAGCTGAACTTTTTGTGTAAATTGCCCCAAGCTCCAAAGATCGTAAAAATTTCAAATTCAATTCAAAATCCCAATTATCAATTTCTGCAACAGAGAGATTCATTGGCTTCCATTTTTGCAATTCATCTCTAATCCAGATTATCATATCATCAATATCATCATGACGATAAGTAACCTTAAAAGAATTATCTAATAATTCCAGTTTTGAAAAGATCTGCCAGCTAAGAGAACTTTCCGGTTTCAGGTCGAGGTTACCGGATACATGTGTATCACCCTTCCAAAAAAGACTGTAGTATGAAGGCAAAGTATAACCATTTGCCACATTCCCACCAAGATATATCTTAAAATAATTTTCATAAGAAAACTCAGGCTCTACTTTCCAGCTTGTATGATCCTTAAAATTTTTTGTATTATCCCAACGGGCTGAACCGGTTAAACTTGTAGTATACGGAAAATACTTTTGTTTGAGGTGAGTTTTCCCAAAAACAGCATAGTTATTTCTGTAAACTTTTTCAATGGATTGATCTGGGTAATTCAAATCTGTATACTTGAAATCCTCGTATCTGTAATCTCCACCCCAATCTACGTAAAAGGCATCACTCAAATATTCTAAATGTAGTTTAATACCCCTACTCAATTGCCGGTTTCTGGCAAGAGTTGCAAGAAAAATATTCTCAGACCAAGGTGAGTCAAGACGTGTATTATCGTATAAAGATTTGTCGAGTGAATAGAAAAGATCTGTTTTTATTCTATAGTCTTCTAATTTCCTTGAATAATTTATTACATGTTTTTGTGATTGTCCTGTAAGTCTGCTATTTTTAAACCATTCTAAAGATTCAGTATTGCCGGGAAGTTTCTTAAAGAAATCCTGGAAGAGTAATTTGTATGATAACATTCCTATCGATCCGGAATAACCCAGGCTGATATTTGCATCATAAATAGATTTATCATTGAAGTCTCTGGTTCTCAGTGTCTCGGGATCTTCTGCAGGAATATACTCAAAATCGTTACGGGCATAACTCTTCCTGATAAAAGCATAAATTTGAATCTTTGAATTAGCAGCAGATACTGTTAATGAGTGTTTATCCAAACCAAATGAACCGAAGGCATGGCTGGCATTTGCCATGTACTTATTATTTGCCCGTTTTGTATTAATGTTTATAATTCCACCCATCGAACCGGCACCACCAATACTGCTGGAACTACCTTTCACCACTTCGATACTCTCAATTATCTCAGCCGGAATAGTTGATATGTCGAATGCTGTTCCACTTTTATTTAGAGGAATACCATCCAGCATTACAAGCGTATGACGCGCTTTGTAGCCAGGAAAAATGATCTTCTGTTCTTCCCCTGTGAGTTGCGTTCCTGAAATTTGCAGGTCTGTATAATCTCGCAAAACATCTGCAGCTGAACCTGAACTGTTACCAGTTTTGATAACAATAATCTCACTTGTACCGATTAATTCTCTTTTCCTTTGTTCAATTACTCTTAATCCCTGAATTGAGATAATATCTTCTTCTAAAATAATGATCTCTTTGATATCACCTGCTGATATAGTTTTATCTTTATAACTGATCTTATGAAAATTTATTTTATCTTCGGCAAATACATCCGCTAACCTGAAATTTCCATCTTCCCGTGAAATCACAGCTTTATTATTTACAGTAATGACAACATTCCCAATTGACTTTCCATCAACATTCACAATACGTCCGCTAATGTTCAGACTGATCAATTTCATTGATATTATTAGAAGTATAACTATTATTCTAATTCGCATTTTTCCCCGGATATATCAAGTTTGGTTTCCCTGAAATAGGATTTTTTATTATCTTCAAATCAGCGTTATAAAGTTCTTTTAAATTCTCTGAATTCACAATATTTTCGGGTGCTCCATCAGCTATCACAATTCCTTCTTTTAGCATAACAATTCTCTCACAATATTCGCTGGCAAGATTAATATTATGGGAAACCAGGATTATTAGTTTATTGTGTTCCCTGTTTATCTCAGAAAGTAACTGCATGATTTCCAATTGATGATTTATATCAAGATTTGCAAAAGCTTCATCCATCAATAAAACTTGGGTTTCTTGAGCTAATGCTCTTGCTATGGAAACACGCCTTCGCTCACCACCACTTAGTTGTGAATAAAGCTTACTTTTTAAGGAAACCAGATCTAACTGCATTAATATCTGCTCTACTTTTTTCTTATCTATATTTGTATAGTTTTGCCAGCGTCCAAGATATGGAAATCTTCCCATTAATACCAAATCTTCAACTGTGTAATCAAATTGAAGTTGGAAATCCTGCGGGATTATTGCAATCTGCTTTGCAAGTTCCTGCCGTGACCAATTATGAAATTCCTTTCCAGAAATAAAAACTTTTCCGGTTTTTTCAAGTTGGAAATCAATGATCGCTTTAAGCAAAGTAGATTTTCCTGCTCCGTTGGGTCCCAAAAGAGCACAGAATTCTCCCTTATGAAAATCAATTGAAAGATCTTCCAGAACTTTTTTTTGCTGATACGAAACACTTACTTTTAGTAAACTTATCATTTATTTTTTACCTTTTTATAAAAAACTATTTGCCAATTCATACTAATTTAATATGTTATCCTCCAAGGAGAAGATAATGAATATTTCGACGAAGACTGAATACGCTGTACGGGCTTTAACAGAACTCGCCGTAAACTCTATAGATAAACCGGTTTCCATAAATGAAATTTGCAAAAAACAGAATCTCCCGGTGAAATACATTGAACAACTCTTTAGAAAATTGAAGCAGAATGAACTCATTAAAAGCATCCACGGAGCAAAAGGCGGATATCAACTTGCTTTAGAAATTAACAATATCTCACTTAAAGATATCATGGAAGCCGTTGATGAAAACTACGTTGCTCCATTCTGCAATGGAAAGCCGGAAGATCATGTACATTGCATTGGTCTACCCTGCGCTTTTAAAGAACTTTGGGATGAAATAAAAGAACATATGGAAAATTATTTTGACTCGATAAAGCTGGATCAAATTGTGGCAAGGCTATAAGGAGAATTTTATGCAGAGAATATATTTTAATAATTGTTTAACATCTAAACCCGCACCGGAAGTTGTAGAAATAACAACTGAATACATGAAGAATAGATATTATTTCCCCGAGAATTTCAACGCAACTGGAACTGAGATTTCTTCCGATCTGGAATTAGCAAAAAAGATAATTGCAGATTCAATTGCAGCAAACTCAACAGAAATTCATTTCACGTCTGGTGGAACAGCAGCTAACAATATTGCCATTAAGGGATACCTTACAGCAAATTCAAACAAAGGAACACATATAATATGTTCGGTGATCGATTACCCTGATATTCTTACTAACGCAGCTTTCTTTGAAAAAAGCGGATTTGATGTGACCTATCTTAACGCTGATAATGAAGGTTTCATTGATCTTGAGCAATTAAAGAATTCTCTCCGTGAAGACACAATTTTATTCATGACAACAATTGGAAACCATACAGTCGGTACAATTCAACCGATAAAAGAGATTAGAGAAATATTGGATAGCGCAGAACAAAAAATTGCAATGCATGTAGATGCTTGTGAAGCTTATGCACGTATTCCGATCAATGTAAATGAACTGGGAATAGACTTAATGTCAATAAGTGCTCACAAAATTCACGGTCCTCAAGGTGTTGGTGCTTTGTATCAGCGAAAAGGGATTGTATTAGGTCAAGTTCAACATGGAGTTAACAGAATGGATAATCTGCAAACAGGCGGTATGAACATTGCATCTATCGCTGGATTTGCTAAAGCTGTGGAACTTGCATTCGATGAAAAAGAAGATAATATGGCTAAGATACGCAAACTTTCTGATTATCTACTTAATAAAATAGAATCCATAATTCCAGATACTTTATTGAACGGTCCGCGTGGAAACAGACGTGCTCCTCATAATATCAATATTTCCTTTGATTATATCGAAGGAGAAGCAATTATGATGATGATGGATATTAATGGTGTTTCCATTTCTACCGGAAGTGCCTGTGCTTCACAAGGATTAAAACCAAATTATGTTATGATGGCTCTCGGTAGGAATCATGAGCAATCACACAGCTCAATGAAATTTACACTTAGCAGGTACAATACATTCCAAGAGATAGATTATACTGTTGAGAAACTGGCTGAAGTAGTAAAAGAACTTCGCTCACGTAGTCCACTTTGTAATTAATGTTAATATATATAAGTTTTGCAAAATATAGTGTTTGTTGTCATCCTGACGAATTAGCCAAGGCTGATAAATCTTACACGTTGTTTTTAGGAAGGATCTCTGCTTATAAAGAGATTCTTCGTGAGAGAATTATTGGAGATTTCCTCAGAAAGACAATCTTTTACAATTTTGCAGGATACTTTAATAAAAGATAAGCAAGGAGAATATAATGCAATATTCACAAAAAGTTCTAGATCATTTTATGAAACCTCATAATATTGGAAAGTTGGAAAATCCGGATGCAGAAGCTACTGAAGGAAGTCCGGCTTGTGGTGATCAGATTTCGATATTCTTAAAGATAAATCCCGAAACTAATATCATCGAAAATATTAAATTCCAATCATATGGATGCGCTTCCAACATTGCTACCGGTTCCATTATCACAGATATGGCAATGGGAAAAACTATTGAAGAAGCCAAAAATATCACATGGAAAGGTGCAGCTGATGAACTCGATGGATTACCGGCAGTTAAAATGCATTGTTCTGTACTTGCAGTAGATACACTTAAGAAAGCTATCAAAAAATACGAGATTGAACACGGTTTGGCAGAAGCTGAAACTTTTAGTAAGAAAACTATTGTTGAGGAACTCAAGAAAGTTATTTATCCAGGTGTTGGTGAAGATATCGTCACACTTAAAATGGTTAAGTATGTTGGATTTGAAAATGGCATTGCAATCATTGATGTAGATATTCCTAAATTCGATAAATTCCGCGACAACGTAGCCGAAGAGATAAAAGAACATTTAGAAACATTCGATGAAATCAAAGAAGTTAAAGTAACAATCTAATATCTTTAGAATGATCAAGCTTTTTCTGGTTACCAAACCCTTGTTTGGTAACCTTATATGCATATATTTCAACTCGTCGTTTCCGTCTGAGCCGGATTAAAACCTTACGAGTCGAAGATAAATTTTTATTTCATCCCACTCTATATACTTTTAAAGAACTAATTATTCTATAAACCCTTCGCTTGTGTCATCCTGAGCCCTTCGACAAGCTCAGGACAGGTTTAATCGAAGGACGAAGAGCTTAACACAAAATTTTCTATCTACTTTTTGCCATGATAAACAGAAAGAAAGGACATCCTAAAAATGCTGTAATTATCCCTACCGGAATCTCGATAACGGCGATATGCATTGCAACTAGATCACAAAAAATTAGAAGTACTGCACCAAATAAGGAAGAATAAATAATTCCGGTTCGTTTATTTCCACCAGAAACCATGCGGACAATGTGAGGCACGATAAGACCAATGAACCCGATAATCCCTGCATATGCAACGGTTATACCTGTAAGAAGCGAACTTATAATGAATATTTTTCTACGGAGTTTTTTCACGTCAATTCCAAGACTTCCGGCAATAATATCTCCGGTTGTAAGTATCGTTAATTTTCGAGAAAGCAGGAACAGGTAAAGCATCAGCAAGATGGATATTCCAAATACAACTTGAAAATAATACCATTCTTTGCGGCTGAAAATATGCCCGAGATTTCCCATAAGAACATTGATTATATTCCCAATATCCTGCTGATTGAAATACATGAGAAGTGAGATAAGTGCTGAGAAAAACATTCCCACGATTATACCAGAAAGTAATAATTTTGTATTGTTGAAAAACCCACCAAGATGTGCCAGAAACCAGACAATAGTTAATGTGATCAACGCTCCGGCAAATCCAAATAGTGGCATGAATAAATAAAAACCTAATACACTTGCTAAAATACTACCAAAAGCTGCACCGGATGAAATGCCAAGAATATAGGGTTCTGCGAGAGGATTATTCAGCATTATTTGAAAAGAATACCCAACACCAGAGAGGACAAATCCAACCAGGAATGCCAGCATTAATCGTGGCAGGCGAATCTGCATAATTATGTGCAAACTTTCCACCTGATAATTTAAATATAGATAGATCAAGATTAATGAAAAGACTAACAACAAAAGGGGAATAATTTTATTTTTCATCTTTAAAT
>JAOZPK010000025.1:0-3548 GCA_029932755.1 Candidatus Cloacimonadota bacterium
TCAAATACTTTACACCAATAATAGTGAGCTTCAATTTTTCTTTTCTTTAACTTTTTAAGATGTTTATAATTATCAGTAAAGTCGGGCTCATTATATTTTACGTTATTTGAAAATTTCTCAATTTTGGTGAAATCCTTATTCAAAATCTTTACAGCTAGATAAGCAGCTTTTGCAGCAGAAAGAATTGCATCATCTGCTCTGAATGCGAAATCAATCGGAAAACCTTTAAATCGTTTTAATCCGTCAATCAACTCAATAAGTTCAGGAGAATCAGATTTAGTTCCACCAGGAAATTGTGAAACTGTTAAGCTTATATCAATAATATCCCGTAAAACATCATCC
The DNA here is from genome assembly GCA_029932755.1 of Candidatus Cloacimonadota bacterium. Taxonomy (GTDB): domain Bacteria; phylum Cloacimonadota; class Cloacimonadia; order Cloacimonadales; family TCS61; genus Tenebribacter. The sequence goes on from JAOZPK010000025.1 coordinate 343, forward strand.
GTAGTATCAGCAGATTTTCTATACTCTAATTCATTCTTTACAATATTTTTGAAAGAAGTAGCTATAATTTCCAGATCTTCAAAATGATCAAACAATCTGCCAATATCAAAAAGCTGTTTCATTATTTCCATAGATTTACCGATTTTGTATTTAATGCCAGTTGTATTTGGAGCAAAAACAGTAAGTTTATCACCAAGAATAGAATCAACTGAAGGAGTATTTACTTTTTTAATATTGTCATCAGTATCAATCCAGAAAGATTTAATTGGAGTTTCAATTACTACAGGATATGAATGTTTGTCAAAAAGCACATCAAGCAAAATATAGTTTTCTCGTTCGTTTATAACAGAATCATAATAAAACTTAAAATGAGCTTTTGGGATACCTCTATTCGTTCTTTTATTTTCTTCGAATCGCTTGAATAAATCATTTGAACATATTGTTTCAAGGATGTTTAATAATTTTTCTTTTGATTCTTCTGTGTTAATATCAATATCGATCGAGAATCTTTGCGGTTTCTCTATGAGTAAAATCAATGAAGTTCCACCTTTAAAAACAAATTGGAGATTATTAAACACTAATTGCTCCAGAAGTCCTAAAGCTCTAATCATTTTTTCGCATAATATCGGATCTATCTTTCTCTTTTTGCTTCTGAGTTTTCTTATCCAGTCCGATTTATAGGAATTTTCTTTAATCATTTCAATAGTTCCTCATCAATATTTATTTCCGTAATTAAAAATTCTGTGATAAGTTTATCTTTTTTTCTTCTACGACTATAATTAATTAAACTGGAAAGATTTAACTGATATTTATCAAACGCATTTTCAAAGATGATCTTTTGCTCATATCCTTTATAAGCAATTAAATATTTGTTGTCTGAGAACAAATCAACTAATATCTTTTCCAATTTGGGAACTGCAACATTCGCTACAAATTGAATTGGTGATTTGGTTGTTAATGATTTTACAATAATCGAAGTTTGATTTTCAGAGACATAAGTTTCCGTGACGAATTTATCGGGTTCAATGTAAACATTTTTATAATTATTATCATTTAACAAGTTAAAAACAGAATTTACTAATTCTTTCTCCACTTCTACGATTACTATTTCATTTGTAGCTTGATGTCTGGAAAATTCATTAAGCCAATTTGAACTCCAAAGACAATAAGATATTGAGTTAAAATTCTTTTGTAACAAATTGCTGATTTTAGAAAGTTTATTATTGATGCTTGGCACAAACAATTTTTTGTTCTCAGATAGTTTGAATATACCCCTTTTTATTGAAACAATTGTGTTAGTTTTCTTTAACTCAAATATTCGCCAGCGAAAAGTTGTTTCTTTTAGATTTGGGAAGAAATTTAACTCCAAGAAATCATACAACTCTTTGCGAGTAAATGTTTGTCCAGATGAGAAATATTCTCCAATCTTTTTTATAATATTTTTCTTATAATTCCTCAATTCTCACCTCCAACAATAGACTCCTTTCAGATTCCAGTGTCAAATGTTGGTGTTCTTGTATTACTGTAAAGCTTTAATTCTTTCTTGTGTATAATGGGACGAGCGTGTGTTGCGTGTGAAAGAAGATTTATCTTATTTAACTGACGCAAACACGTATGATAGGCGAAGTTCGCTGAGCCTAGCGTGCGGGTTACACGCTCGTCCCAATAGGCAAAAGAGCGAAGCGAATTTTGCCTATCATATGTACGCTGCGTCAAAATAAATGTATACATAACTAACCTATAGTTACACCAAAAAGGTTCGTCATAACTTCAACTAATTGGTTCGTCATAACTCCACGCTGATGTTTCACTTTTCCCTTTTCAGTGTACAAATCCAAAACTGCAAATCCTTAACTCATCTGTCAATCAGTTAATAAAATTGGGGTTTTAAAATTCCCAGCAAATATATCCTTCTCCTATAATAAAACCCCGCTTATCTTTTTTGATCTTAATTCCTGGAGAATAATTTTGTCCCATCTGGCTAACTGCAATTTCATAATATGTGAGTTCCATTTCATCATCGAAGAATGTATTTGTATAAACATTAATAAAGTCATTCTTGAATATTCGGTTGTTTATCACCCAGCAGATTCCCAGCCACTCATTCTCATTATTTAAGGCATGAGTAACATCAAATCCGGTACGGATAAAAGTATTAAAATATATTCCTCCGGATATCATGTCCACTTTAGAACTTATCAGATCAAGCTCAAATCCGGTATTTGCCGACCAATATTTTTTGGAATTATAAGCAATCCTGAATTGGTTGGTTTTTCCTTTAACTAGTGTGTTATTCCAGGAAAATCGTCTTCCTCGGTATCTGATCCCGAAATCTCCGATCATGATGTTTTGAAGCTCACCATTATGTACAAAATTGAACTCTTTATAGTTGTGACTTATTCGCCAATTAAATCGGTGCTTTTGTGATAATGTTTTATAAACCGATAATGATCCGGATAAGTTATTGAGATAATAATAAATATTAGAATTGTAGGATTCTGTTTTTTCATTATTCAGCTCAATTTTCCTGAATCCTGAATTAAGTAAAAGGTTTTTGGAGATTAAATAAGAATTTGTGAATGAGAAATTTTGCAATCCGTTTTCCTGGCTGAAATCACCAATTAGGTTACCGCTAAATCTTCTTCCTTGTTTAGATACCGAAAAATAATAATCATTATTTTCCTCAGTTTGTTGCCAAACGGCATTGCTGTTCCAGTTGTCATAATTCAGGATAATCCCATTTCTGCTTTCTCCTATTTCTTCCCGGCTATGTTGCAAACCAATTGTTCCATTACTAAAAATTCTATCGAAAGCAAATTGATAATCAATATCATTCTCGTAACGTTCACGGTCAGCATAAAGATGATATTGCAGAAAATTTATTTCTGCAGAGGTAAGAGAATGATCTTCAAAGAAATTCTCCTGTTGAAAATAAAGGGTGTTTTCAATCTCCAATCTATGAAATTTAGTTGAGATCCCTTTATCGGTGATATGCCCTTCTTCAAAGTAGGAAACTTGTTTTCCGGCAATATTCCGCTCCAACTCAAAAGATTGCGGCAGATTAATTTTAAAACTTTCAGATGCACTCCATGCACTATTAATCATTCCGGCAGTAATTCCATAAATGCTTTTTAATGGGTAATTTAGCAGGGAATCGGTTGTATTTAAAACAGCTTCAGCAGTAAGAAGAGTGATCTCATTTTTTA
>JAOZPK010000025.1:3648-21660 GCA_029932755.1 Candidatus Cloacimonadota bacterium
TTTTTATATTCGGAATTAAGGTATCCGAACCAGCTGGTTTCAACAAGGTTCAAGGTTATATCAATTGGCTTTTCAGCTCGGAATATTTCTTTATTATCAATTTTGAAAAAAGTTACGTTTTTAGCAGATAGATACTCAACTTCATTAAATTTGTTTTTATGGAAGATCGCAATATCAGCATCGCTGGTTACATTCCCGCATTTCCAAAGTGAATCAGCTAGAATTATGTAATCTTTCCAATTATTAAACTGATCTTCAATAATTCTGGCGTTCACACTTCCATTTGAAAAAGTTTCAATTTTAGTTACATGAATTTGATCCTCTCCAATTTGATTCGGAATAAATATAGATATGATTTTATTTTCTTTGTCGGCAGGTAGCTTTGCTTCAATAATTTGATGTTCATTATCAAAAATACGCTTTGTGTGCAGTCCGGTTTCTACAGAGAATAATAAAGAATTGTCATCCCTAGAAATGAATTCAACATCAAGGCTGCTTGTTTCTTGAACCCATTTTGCACTTGTTGAATTTGTTCTCTCGAATGTTCCCAATCCATGCCAGGGAACAGAATATCTTTTCTTTTTATCAGATTCAAATTCATCCAGAACAACAAAATATCTCTGGTTTGCAAACCAGATCGTGCGGGTAATATCTGTTCCTCTATAATTTGATCTTATCACCGATGCAGAAATTTGTTCTGAGCCAAAATAATCATACATCTCACTCGTTAGTTCATCTCCCCAAACTGGGTTCAGGTTAGGTCCCAGTCCGTTAACTAATGGAGTGTTATGAGCTTGAGCAGATATATACCATCTTCTATTTACATCATCCACTCCCTTAATTCCATAACCGGAATCAATAAGAAAATCTTTATTAAAGGCAAATAATGTAAATGCTCCTGGTTCAAAATGATCGTGATGAGTGTCATTTTTTCTGCCGGGCTCACCCAGCAAAAGTGCGTAAATATCCATCTCACCTCTGAAGATAGACATTCCTCCATCGGGATAGAAAATTGCCGGATCGTAGTCTGGTTTTATTGGGAATGTTCTGTCATCAAATCCACAGAAAATATCAATATACTTTAGATCATTATCTCTAAAATTCTCCTTGTTTTCTTCATATAGAAACATTAACTCATTCTCATATTCGCTTAAACCGGAACCTAAGGGATGAAAAAGAAATGAATGATGAAAAGCATCATCAAAAAGTGGAACACTTCCATCCGATTTCTCTATATCGATAAGCCAACGAATGTACTTTTTCAAGCGAGGAACTTTGAAAATATTTGTATCGGTTGAGTTATTTAAATAATGTGCAAAAGGAAATAATATCGATGCAACATATCTTCCATAATATGCTCCTTCACGATATGATCCATCCACTTCGATCATAGCTAAACCGTGTTGAAGTTCGTTTATAGCATCATAGAAATATCGTTTAGCCTGCTTGTGATCTACGATCAGGGCAACAGTTGCCACTCCTGAAGCAATTTCAATAATATGATTATTTTGGGGGATTCCAATTCCCGATGCAATTTCATTACTTTCTAGACTGTTTGGAATTTTTCTAAAATTTCTATGATGCTGCTCAACTTGCTTGATCATTTGATTCTCGATAATTTCCCGCTGTCCTTCAGTAAATTCCCAATATGTAAGATCATAAGCAACTGCGAAATTCCTGAGCGCCATAGCAGCTCTCATCCAATCTCCCCAACCTACTTGAGATTCTTGCCCTTCAGGGGTTGTAGGCGGGAATGTATCTCCAATATTTAATAGTGCAAGTTTTGCGGTTTCCAAAAAATCATTATCGGAAGTTAGAAAATATGCAAAAGCATTTGCTTTGGCAGCTTCACTCCTTCTGAGTTCATATAATAGGGGGGAGGTGAGATCATAATTATATGTTAATGCCCTTTCGATCATATTCTCTCCCCAGCTTCGGTATGGCTCTCTAGTAAATCTTGATCGGATTAATTGAATGTCTTCTTTCTTAAAAAGTAGTGAAGGATGTTTTTTCATGCTGGGGTAATGTGATTGTGGAATTGCGACGCTGTTTATTGGTAGGAATTCATCAAAGGGTGTTTCTTTGTAATTTGCCTTTAATATTCCTTTCAAGAAATTCTGTGGAATTTCTAAAAAGATATTATCATCATATGCAAACAAATTACTGATGCAGAAGATCAGTAGCATTCCAAAGATTATTTTTTTACAAAACTTAATCATATAATAATAACTATCCTTATTAGCTCAAATATTTAATTCAAAATCGAATCTATTAATTTGAAACTTTGAAGTCAATTATAATTAATTAAATTAAACCAGTCTCGTTCCTAAGCTTCTGCTTGGGAATGAAAAGAAGAATAAATAAACCCCTTGTATTCCCCTTACAAAGGGGAACAAAAAAAGTTTTGTTGGCAATAACAATAGTGACAGATCATTAAATAGTTCATGAATGAAAACCTTTCCGTCTTTCTGAGAGAATCTTTCAATTTTTCTTACGAAGAATCCAGGGTATTTAGACTCTTCGTCGCATGCCTATGTAATCCCGAAAACTTTCGGGACTCAGAGTGACAAGCTATTTAATGATTTTGAAGATGTAGTAGTGACAGATCATTGATCTGTCTTAAAATTGTTAGCAACATAAGATCATACCTTCAAAGTTGATAATGTGACTCGATACATTAAAAAAATTGATAAAATCAAATAGGATATTAATAAAATTAAGAATAAAATTAAAATAATTAAAAATAAGTTTGACAAAATTAATATCAAAAATAATTTATATCACAGGTTAGGAGGAGAAAATGAATAAAAGATTAAAACAGTGTCCGGTGTGCAATTCCAACCTGGAGATAGTAGAATATCATTGTCCAAATTGTGATACAAGTATCAAGGGTAAATTTGGGATCGGTGATCTATCACTTTTAACACCAGTCCAACAGGAATTTACAAAAACATTCCTATGTTGCAGCGGTAATATTAAAGAAGTAGAAAAAGCACTAAATATTTCTTATCCGACTGTGAAGAACAAACTTGCTGAAGTAACTTCTGTATTGTGTTTAAAAGAGCAGAAAGTGAGTAAAGTAAGATCCAATGAGATACTAGATGAAATAGAAAAAGGAAATCTGACAGTGGAAGAAGCACTTTCCAGATTGAAGAAGAGAGGATAAAAATGAATCCATTAAAATTGAATTATGAATATAAAGTAAAAGAAGAATTGAAATTAGAATTTGCATCGGGGAATTATGGTGTGAATATTTCAGGAATTGAAGATACTCAAGCTCGTATTGAAATATCAGCAAATGTAGAATACGAAGACTGGGTGGATAATGATCTAAGTAAAATTGTGATTTGTGAATACAATAAAAAGCAAAATCTACTCGTAATAAAAACCAATGAGGAATTTGAAGTTAAAAACATAATAATTGATGTGTTTGTACCCAAGAAGGCAATGGTTAATGCAAAAACAGAGAATGCTCATATCTCAATAAAAGCTTTAATCGGTTCCCATAAAATTCAGAATGAGAATGGACCAATCTTCATTGCCGATAACTTAGGTGATATGGAGATCACTTCTGAGAATGGTCCGATTAAAATAACGAAAAATATTGGTAATATTATTCTGACCTTTGAAAATGGACCCTTATCAATTAAAAATAGTTCAGGAAAAATTAAGGTAAAAACTGAGAACAGTCCGATAAAGTTTGGGAATTGTAAGGGAGAGTTGATCCTGAATACAGAAAACAGTTCGATCAAGATTTTAGCTGCCGGTTTTGATTCAGCTTCTATTAATAATGAAAATGGAAGCATCTATTATGAATTCCAAGATGTTAAAAAAGGCAAATTCAATTTTAAGAATCAAATGGGTGGGATTCATCTTGTTATTCCTGATGATATCCCCTACAAAATTGCTGCAAAGAATAAATTGGGTAAATTTTATGTTGGATTAAAAGGCAATTATGATGGGCTTAATGAAGGTCTTAATATTGGAGATGAGAAAAATTTGAACATGGTGAAAGGTGCTGGAACGGTAAAAATCGTTGCAGAGAATGAGTATGGAACGATCCGTTTAGTTGATACTGCGAAATCTAAGAAAACTTTCGACTTTAGTTTTGTAAGTGATATCATGGATAAATCTTTGAAAAATGTTCCCGAAGAATATTCTGAAACAGTAAAGAAAGGTCTGGAATCTGCACGGGAAGCAATTAAAAATATTGATATCCCGGATGTAAGTGTGATCATGACAGAAGTTCAGGATAAAATGAAAGATGTAATGGAAAAATTTTCAAGTTCGGAATTTAAAGAGCAGACAGAAGAGAAGATAAATAAAGGAATTTCCAAAGTAGTTCAGGAGGTTCATGAAAGAGTGAAAGATCGTGATCTCACTGATAATGAACGAGACAAAGTTGATAAACGCAGCCGGTTGAAAATCCTGCAGATGTTAGCTGATGGGAAGATCACTGCAGATGAAGCAGAGAAGCTGATAACAGCAATGGAAGGTATATAATGGAAGAGAAGAAAAGAATTATTAATATGGTAGCAGAAGGTAAAATATCAGCCGAAGAAGCTGCCCGACTTTTAGAAGCATTGAATCCGAAACCTGTAAGTTCAAAGATGGGTAGAAAACTGCACATTCTTATTACACAGGAAGGAAGTGAGAAACCAAAACTGAATCTTTCCATTCCGGTGAAACTTGCTCAGATCGGAATGAAATTCATTCCAAAAAATGCAAATTTTGATGCGAATCTCGAAAGTACCAATTTTGATTTCTCATCCATTAATTGGAAAGAGATAATGGATATGGTTTCCAGTGGTGAAGTGGGAGATCTATTTAATATGGAAGTGGAAGAGGATAATAAACCACCGACTACAATTAGGATTTATGTGGAGTAGTTCTTAAGAATCGGAGATTCAAAATTATAAAAGGACAGATATTGATCTGTCCTTTTTTCTTGCCTGAATATCATATCCTTTTAAATTTTCTTTAGAGGGTTAATAATGGAAATTAAGATCAATAAATTAAATGCACTCAAGTTTACAGCAATCGGACTTACATTAAGCATTATAGGACAATTTTTGATAGGAAGAAGCAGCATTCTTTCTATTGTTTTAACAACCTTGGGAGTTATTTTCGCTGCGGTTGGTGTATTAATGTCGTTAGGAGTTTTAGATTATTTTAAGAAGAAATGAGATTAAATAATTGTTATTCTCCACAAACCTCACTGTCATTCCCAACTACGATTGGGAATCTAAGATTTTCAGTCAAGCTGAGGATGACAATAAATCTGAAACGTTAAATATAACAGGGGAATGTTACTAAACAACATAACACCCGCATCTTTCGGGATGATCTTTTACTAATGCGTCAGATCTAACTTTCCTAATGATCCATAAAACAAGAAAATCTCCACCAGCTAAAACCGTGAACAGAATTCCATAAATTAGCAGCCAGCTCTTTCCAAAAATTAGAGCAATTATAGAAGGGACAATTCCCAATAGAATTGCCGGTAGAAGTAGAGCAATGCGATAAACAGATGCTTTAAGCAGAATTCTGCAATGCGCAAAGGGTGTGAGATATTTCCATTTTATTCCAATTTGAACTTGCTTGATCTTAAGCTTGCCAAAGATAAGAAATCCAATTGCATGAAGAACTTCGTGAAGAAAAGCACCCACAACAAATACTGTAATAAAATAGGGAAGAGCCAGGTAGATCGAAAGAAATCCTTGTGTGAAGGTTTGCCAGTTCCAAATTAAGACAAATGGGTAGACAAGACTAATGATCGAGATCAAGACAATTGGAATTGCATATAAATTTGCAATGAGGGCAGAGATAGAAAGATCTTTCATGAACTATTTAAAAAACTCGTAACCGAAAAAGAGATATATTTCAGAATTGATGCCGGTTATTACGCCTCGATTTACTCTCCCAATGCGTATTGTTATTCCTCTTGAATCACGGAATTTAAGTTCATATACTAAAATGGGTTTTCTGTTCTCGGCTTGTGTCCAACTGATATCCAGTCCCCATTTCTCGGAAGCAAAACGAAAACCTAAAAGTGCTCTATGAATTGTTGTACTCATCTCATTTGATGTTTTGTAATCTTCATAATTTATCTCAGTACGTTTTACGCCACCGTAAAATCCATAAGTAAAATAGGAATCTTCAGTTGAATAATTTGCGAAATCATGAAAGTAAATACTATAAGATCTTAATAAACTGAATCTGTCATCAAGTGAGTAAACTTTTTGAAATGTGGCACCACCGATTCCCATTTTGTCGATAAGATTAAATAGATCCAGTTGTGCTTGAATGCCAAAGACAGGTTCGTCGTATTTGTATTTCTGATATTCAGGGTAATAGGCAGCCGCATTTATGCCGAAGATATATTTCATCTTGTCGGCAGCTAAATGTATACTTGCAAAGATCAATATTAAAATAAATATTACTTTCATATTTTTCATTTTCATCACTCTTTTATGTTTAATTCACTGTGTAGCAAATCAAAGTATTAGAGTTCTTTGTCCAGCAATATTCTGCTTTCTTTTCTGTTATCCTGTTTTTCGAAACCGGTAATGTAGAATCCATCAGACAATACAAATTGGAGCATTGCTTTGTGCTTATTTCGTGTTTTCATTTTAATTGTTTTAAACCCTTTCTCTTTAATCCATCTTTGTTGGGAATACGCTAATTCTGTAGCTACCTTGTTTTTCCTAAATTTAGGAATTACGCCTCCCATCCAGGAATAGAAATATTCATCAATTTGATAACCGACCTTAAACCCTGCAGGTTTCCCTTTCCAATATGCGATAAGAATGAGATGCAATTTATCTTTTAATCTTTTTTCATATTCACGTGTTTTATAAGGATCATCAAATTCAGGAATCTGTTTTGAAATTTCCACAGCTTGTTTTATTGTTCCCTCAACAATTTCCAAATCTTTTTTCATTAACATATCACTATAAGAATTATTTATCAGATCTTCATCTTTAATTTGGAATAATGAAAGATATTCTTTGCATTGTTCATAAAGTTTTTCTGCTCCGATATTTCCAGTTTTATCAATAGCTTCAATTTCTATAAAGCTACCCAGTTCATCAACTTCATCAATATGGAATTTTATATTATCAATATAATATATTTCTCTTCTTTTATTCACAACAACAAGAGTACCGATCGCTTTTAAAAGCTGCTGTTTTACCAGGTCTTCTTTTCTGGGATGATAATAAAGGACATCAGAACGTTTAGGACCGGAAATATCTTCTCTATCGTAATGAACAAGGCTATATTCAATATTGCCTTCTCTCATTTTTAGGCGTCCGTTTTTAACCTTAAAATAAGTATCTTTCTGGTTATCAGTTCCTTTGAAGAATGCTTTTTTTTCTGTGAGTATATTACGGATCGTTTCGAGATCATTGCATTTTGCTTTTATTTCAATATTCAAAATTGCCAAAGTAGCTACCTTTTATCGTATCTGAGTACTATATATTTCAGTTATTTTTTTTATAGCTTCATCAATTTCATTTTTGGTTGTCATTTTACCGGTTGAAAAACGGATAGTTCCCATAGCATATTCTACCGGTACATTCATAGCTTCTAAAACGTAAGAGAGTGAAGTAATATTGGAATGACATGCTGCTCCGGTAGAAGCTGCAACTTCAAGAAACAGAGAAAGTTGGAAATATTCATTCATATTCAAGAAGCTTACATTCAAAGTATTAGGTAATCTTTTCTCTGGATGTCCATTTAGTCTTACGTCCGGGATATTATTAACTAATCCATTCCATAATCTATCACGCATTGCCTTTAGATGTTCATAGTTATCAGAAAGATTCTGCTTAGCAATCTCGCAAGCTTTCCCCAAACCTACGATCTCAAGAACATTTTCTGTACCTGCCCGACGATTGTTCTCCTGTTTGGCACCAAACATTAATTTTTCAAGTTTTATATCCTGTTTAATAAAAAGTGCACCAATGCCTTTAGGTGCATAAATTTTATGTCCTGCAATAGTAAGTAGATCAACATTAAGTTTTGTAACATCTACCGATATTTTCCCTATAGATTGAGCTGCGTCCGTATGCATGCAGATACCATTTTCGTTTGCAACTTCTGCAATCTCTGTTATTGACTGGATCGTGCCTACTTCGTTATTAGCGTGCATTATTGAGATCAGAATAGTGTTTTGTGTAATAGCTCTTTGTACAGATTTAACTGAGACTAATCCATTTTTATCTACTGGAAGGTAGGTTACTTTAAAATTGTGTTTTTCTAGGTATTTGCAAATTTCAATTATAGTGGGATGTTCAATTACAGATGTGATAATATGGTTTCCTTTATGACGATTGGCAAAAGCATATCCTCTTAACGCATAATTATTTGATTCAGTACCGCCACTTGTGAATATTATTTCATCCGTTTTGCAATTTATAAGTTCTGCAATTTGTTTTCTGGCTTTGATAACAGCTTTTCTGGAAATAATTCCAAACCAATGAGAACTGGAAGGATTTCCAAAGTTTTGTTTCAAAAATGGCATCATAGCATCAGCAACTTGAGTGTCTATGGGCGTGGTTGCATTATAATCAAGGTAGATCGGTTCCAATTATTTTTCCTTAAATATTTTTTTTAAATACTTTTTCAACTAACTGTTCTCTCAGCATTTCGCATTTGAATATCTTTGATTTTAAAATTTTTAATTCTAAAGAGATCTAAACATACATCACGAATAACTGTATCATATTTGCCATCAGGATCATCTTCAATTTCTTTTAAAGCGTCTTCAATTGCACCTGCAGGTCTGTAAGGCCTATTAGCAGATATTGCCTCAACAACATCAGCAATACGCAATATTCTGGCTTCAATACAGATATCGTTTCCCATAAGTCCACGTGGATATCCTTTTCCATCTAAAGTTTCATGATGTTGGTAAACTATTTCAGCGATCTTATCCGGGAAGTTTATTTTTCTTAATATCTGATAACCAGCTTTAGAATGGATTTTTATAAGATTAAATTCGCATTCAGCCAATTTGCCGGGTTTGCATAATATTTCAGCAGGAAGATTGATCTTACCAATGTCATGCAAAATTGCAGCAATTCTCATAACATCTAATTGTTCCTTCTCAAACCCCATCTCTCTTGCAATAGCAAGTGAAATAGTTGCAACTCTTTTTTGATGTCCAGCCGTATATGGATCCCAAATTTCTATTGCAGCAATGAGTGCATTCACGATCTTTTCCATAATGCTCCATCTAATCTTAGGTATCTATGTAACTCAAATTTAATTAATAAACTGGGTCAACAAAAAAGAATTTATCTTGGAGCAGTTCTAATTTTGATCTCTTCGAATTGGAATCCCTTTTCATTGAAAATGTATAAACAAACATCCACTACTTCCGGATCATATAGTATTCCTGCATTCACTTTTATCTCTTCAAGTGCATCATCAATACCTTGTGAAGATCTGTAAGGGCGTTGGGAGATCATAGCATCAACAACATCAGCAACATTCACGATCCTGGCCTCAAGCATTATTTCATTCCCAATAAGACCTTGTGGATAGCCTGAACCATCAAGTCTTTCATGATGTTGATATACAATTTTTGCAATTGGCATTTGAAAATCAATGGTTTTTAAAATATCATAACCTGCTAAAGGATGATTCTTGATCACGCTAAATTCAGTTTCTGTGAGAGAGGATGGTTTAGAAAGAATTTCATTTGGAATATAGATTTTACCAATATCGTGAAGAATAGCAGCTATTCGTATTGCATCGAGTTGCAATTTATTCAAGTTCATTTCATTGGCAATTTCACAGCTCAATTTTGCAACTCTAAGCTGATGACCTGCGGTATAAGGATCACGAATTTCAACTGCTGAAATAAATGCATTTATAGTTTCCTCAATAGCCTTTTTCAACTTGATGAAACTATCATTAAGTTGAATCTCAATTCTTTTTCTTTCTGTAACTTCAACTTGAAGTTCGTGATTAATTTCTGCTAATTCTCTGGTTCTGTCATGCACTCGTTTTTCTAATCCAAAATAAGCTTTTTCTAATTCAGTGTCGATCTCTTTTTTCTCAAAATAGATACCAAGTATTTCAGTAGAAATCTTAAGGAGTGAAAGCTCTTCTTCTTTCCACTCTTCGGCTTTTGTCACATTATCAAATCCCATAAAACCTATCAAATTACCAGTAGATATCAATGGCAGTACTAATAAAGATTTAATATTTTGTTCTTCTAGTACTTTCTTTTCTTTTTGTGCTTCAATTGGCATTTTAGAAACATTAGCAATATGAATCACTTCATCATTCTCTAATTTGTTCATCCACCACGGTAATGTATCGACGGGAATATCTTGAAGATTACTTATTTCCGGTTGCACATTTTTATCACACCATTCATGGGTGTTATCAAGTGTGTCTTTATTTTGATCTAGTAAAAACAAGTGGGAACGACTTGCGCCGCACATTTCACCAATCTCTTTCAGTGTATCATTAATAGCAGTATCGAAATCCGAGACATTGATAAATCTAGATGATATTTTTGTAATCACCTTTTCTATGCGCAATCTCTTAATTAATCTCTTCTCTGCTGTCATTCGATCAAGAATCTCATTTTGTAGTATTTTATTATTATTTTGTTTATTTCTATAACGTTTATGAATTATTAATGAAAAACCTGTAACCATGAGAAGACTACCGAAAAGTAACAATAAATAGAGTTTTCTCTTTTCAGCCTGCAGTTCCATTATCTGATTATTCTTTTCTAATTGGACGATGTCATGTTCTCTTTCGCCCATCTCAAACTTTGCTTGCATATTTGTGATCTTATTAGTCATTTCCTCACTAAAAATTTCATCTTTAATTTTTGAATGAAGTCTAAAATAACGAAGCGATTCTTCACTGTTTTCATTTGCTTTATAGAGATCTGATAATGCAAGATATCCGTTCATGATAAGTTGTTGTGCACCAATATCTGATGCGAATTTAAGACCTTGGCTAATGTTTGCATATGCATCTGGCATATTATTCATTAATATTTGCAATTTGCCGATATTAGTAAATGTATCAGAAATTCCGTATTGATTTCCGGTTTCCAAGATCAAGTCGAGAGATCTTTGAAAATAGATTAATGCTTTATCATATTCTTGTAATTTTTCGTGAACAATTCCCAAGTTATTTAAAACTGATGAAATCCCTTTAATATTTCCAAGTTCTTGCTCGATTTCCAAACACTGATTATAATATTTCAATGATTCTGAAAAATTTCCACGATTAGAAAAAGTGATTCCAATATTATTTAAAGCAGTGGAAATTGCTTTCTTATTCCCACTATCTTTTTCAATTTCAAGTGCTCGTTGGAAATATTCAAGTGCCTTATCGTAATTATCCAATGAGTGGTAAAGATTTCCTAAGTTGTTAAGTCCCAAAGAAATACCATGTTGATCATTGATCTCATTACTAAGCTTCAATGAGATGAGAAAGAAATCTAGTGCCTTATTGTAATTTCCAAGTTTTTCATGATCCAGTCCAATAAAGTTATTAGCTTTCAGCATTCCAGTTCTATCTGTCAGTTGTTGATATACCTCGAGAGCTTCTGTATGAAACTCAACAGCTTTTTTAAAGTTGCTGAGATAGTAATATGCAGAGCCTAGATTTATAAGAGATTCAGCGATATCTTTTCTAATACCGGATTCCTGAGAAATTTGAAGAGCTGAATGGGCATAGTCAATACTTTTACGTGCTGATATTTCTTGATATGCTTGTGATAGTTCATTTAAAATTACAACCTTTTCATTTTGATCGATTATTTTCAAATATACTTCTAAACTATCAATTCGCGTACTTGCTGATAAAAAATTTATCGTACAAGCAATAGCCATGATTACCAAAAAATAACGCATATAATACCTTTATAAATTAATTTGTTGTTAAATAAATATAATAATCAAATTATGCAAGTAATTTATTTTACGGTATGTGTTAAAGCAAAAAAAAAGGGTGGATAACTCCACCCCCGGTTTTTTGAGTAAAATTATTTAGCCATTTTTTTAAGTTTGGTTATTCGCTTTTTTTGGATACTAGCCTGTTTAGGCGCATCGAATTGCATATGCTCAACAGTGTATAGGAAATCAAGAAGTTCTTGATTAGATAAATTTCTTATTTTTTCTTTCTTTGCTAAGAACATTTGAGCTTTTTTATTCCAGAATGAAATCTTAGCTTCTTGTACAGTTAGTAATCCGGCTTTTTTAAATATCTTAAGGAGCTTGTTATGGATAGTTGAATTTTTTGGATTTTTAAATTTGGAAGTTCTACCATCATCAGCAATTGAAGTTGATTCAAGTTCCAGATATGATGCTTTGGGTAAGAGCAAATGAGAAGAATCTGCGTCATCGATATGTGTATTAACAGATACGATGAAGTTACTATTTTTTATGCGTTTCTTCTGCTCTTCACAAGGCAATTCACCATAGAAAAGCACAAAATTGTAGTTAGCCGGCTCACCTGCATTGATTCCCAGTTTCTGAAATCCGCGGAAATTATTGAATTTAGAAGTTGGAAGTATCCCTGATCCTTCTTCAAAATTACAAACTAGAGATGATATAGCCCAAATATTCCAAATGGATTCTTCTGAAATAAGGTCACGATTATACATAAATACTGTTTTTTCGGGAAGGTCAAGCTTCAATGGATCAACATTATGTTCAATATCATCGATATCATCCATCTCTTCCTTAACTAATTCAATATTATATTGTAGAATTTTTTCCAGTGTTTTTACAATCGGATCATCATTGTGTAATTCATCAGCAAAATTGTTGAAGTCGCTAATTTCTTTTGTTATCAATATCAATTTTGCACCATTTCTCTGTAATCTGCGAGCAATGGTTTTATAAACCTTACTAACCTTACCGATTAAAACGATACATTCAGCATGTTCAAGATCATCATATGTTTTTGTATAAAGATTTGTATCTGTAAGCCTATCAACAAAACTTTTATATATAGAGAGAGAAGATATTTGTGAACCTATCTTTTTTGCTATATGCTGTATTAAGAGTGCTTCTTCAATTGATGAAGTTGGAGAAATATAGACCATTTTAGATTTAGCCTTCTGCAATTTTTCTTGGATCATCTTTGCGGCTGTATCTATATCTTTTATTGGAAGCCAATGATCATTTTCTCTTTCGAATGAATGCGTGATTCTGTCTTCATCTTCAAATATCTGCCAGCCAAATTTACCATCAAAGCACAAGTCTCTCTGATTAAAAGTATCTCCTTCAGCAGGCTTAACAATTGTAACTCGGTTATCTTGAACGCTTACTTCTATATTACATCCAGTTCCACAAAGTCCGCAATTCTGGGTTGTTGTCTCACTAATATGCGGATTAAGCTTTGCGTTTACATTTTTCGGAAGTAAAGCTCCAACTGGGCAAACATCAATACACTTACCACAGATCTCGCAATTTGTTTTAGAAAGGCTTCCTCCAAATTCAGGTGCTACATAAGTTGTAAATCCGCGGAATATGTAACCCAAAACTCCAGGTCCTTGAACTTCAGCACAAATTCTTACACATCTGCCACAATTGATGCATTTGTTTGCATCACGCCGGATAAACGGATGGCTATCATCTATTGGATGTTTGTTCTTATCACCGACAAACATATCAGCATCAATTTTATATTCAGTGGCATATTTACGAAGATCACAAGATTCGTTTACATTACAACCGCATTCCAGACAACGATCAGCTTCGGCGCGTGCATCTTCTTCTTCAAAACCGGTTTCAACTTCTTTGAAGTTAGAAGCTCTAACTTTTGGATCTAATTCTGGCATCTTGAAACGTGGGATTTCTTCATATTGTTCAAATTCTTTTGGATTAACATCTACTAATCTCTTTTCCTTTTTGGAATTGAAAAGTTTTATTGGATCCATCATAGGTTGATTATTCAGAAATCTATCAATTGCCTCTGCAGCTTTTCTACCATCTGCGATAGCTTCAATTGCCGTTGCTGGTCCTCTACGGAAATCACCACCAGCAAATATCTTAGCAAGACCAGTAAATTGTGTTTCTTCGTCAGATAAAACAGTATCCCATTTTGTTAATGGTAACTTCTTACCTTTAATCTGATTTGCTTTTTTAGTAACAAATGCAACTTCTGGTTTTTGAGAAATTGCTGCAATCACAGTTCCATACTCTTCTTTAAAAAATTCACCTGTTGGTTCCGGTCTTCTCCTTCCACTATTATCTGGTTCACCAAGTTTCATTTTTTCCATTTTAATAGTTTTGAGTTTTCCCTTTTTCCCAAGATTTTCCACTGGATTAGTAAGAAAATGGAATTTAATTCCTTCTTCTTCAGCAGCATCTACTTCATAAGCTTCAGCTGGCATTTCTTGTCTTGTTCGACGATAAACAAGAGTTACATTTGCACCCATTCTAGTAGCAGTTCGAGCACAATCGATAGCAGTATTACCACCACCTATCACAGCTACTTTCTTTTCAAGTTTTATTTTCTTTCCCAACATCAGATCTCTTAAAAAATCTACACCGAGAAAACATCCTTCCAAGTTATTTCCTTTCACTCTCATTGGAACTGCTTTCTGAGCACCGATAGCAAGGTAAACAGCATCATATTTTGTATTCAAATCAGAAAGAGTTATATCTTTTCCTAATTGAGTTTTGTATTGGATATTCATACCATTCTTGCACATGAGTTTAATTTCTTTATCTAAAATTTTCTTGGGAAGTCTATACTCAGGGATACCGTATCTTAGCCAGCCACCAGCTTTTGGTGCTGATTCAAAAACAGTAACATTATATCCTTGATTAGAAAGATAATATCCACAAGTAAGTCCTGAAGGTCCTGCTCCAACAATTGCAATATTTTTTCCATTACTTGGAGCTTTTTTTGGGACATAAGGAGTTTTATTTAATATATCAAAATCAGCTACATATCTTTTTAGCTGACGTATGGCAATAGGTTCTTCGACAATTGATCTTCGACATTCTGCTTCACAAAAAGCGGGGCATACTCTTCCAATAGAAAGTGGCATGGGTAATGTTTCTTTAATTACTTTTACTGCTTCTCTGTATTGTCCATTTGCGATCAATGAAACATAACTTTGGATATCAACATGATCTGGGCAAGCAACTTTGCACGGTGCTTCGCAATCTGCATAATGATCTGAAAGCAAGAGTTCCAGAGCCATTTTACGTGCTTTATGAACTTCTTCTGAATCTGTCTCGATCTCCATTCCGTCTAATGCTTCAGTTCCACAGGCAGTTACAAAACCTTTTCTATCTTTTACTTTAACAGCACAAGCCCAGCATGAGCCATATGACGATAGTTCCTGATCATGACAGAGTGTAGGAATCTCTATTCCATTCTCTTTTGCCACATCCAGTATCTTGATGCCTTTTTCAGTTTTTACTTCTTTCCCATTTATTTTTATAGTTATCATTCTGATTATCCTTTTTTGATAGCATCGAATTTGCAGGCATCATAACAAGCACCGCATTTAATACATACATTCTGATCTATCTTGTGAACTTGTTTCCGTTCACCAGAAATACAATTTACAGGGCATTTCATAGCACACACTGTACACCCAATACATTTATCTTCAATTATTTCATATTTGATAAGTGCAGTGCAAACTCCTGCAGGGCATTTTTTATCTTTAATATGAGCAATGTACTCTTCCCGGAAATATTTTAAAGTTGTTAATACAGGATTTGGGGCAGTTTGTCCAAGACCGCATAGAGAACCTTTTTTAATATTTTCCGAAAGTTCTTCTAACGTATCCAAATCTTCCATTTTTCCATTACCTTCAGATATTCTTGTAAGAATTTCAAGCATGCGTTTTGTTCCAACTCGACAGAAAGTACATTTTCCACAAGATTCATTTTGTGTGAAATTAAGGAAAAATTTAGCAATATCTACCATACAACTGGATGTATCCATCACAACCATACCGCCAGAACCCATAATGGCGCCTGTTTTATTAATCGAATCGTAATCAACAATTGTATCTAAAAGTTCAGCAGGAAGACAACCACCAGAAGGACCACCTAATTGTACACCTTTAAACGGTCTCTCGGTTTTCATCCCACCACCAACATCATAAATCACATCTCTAAGTGACATTCCCATTGGAACCTCTATCAGCCCGCTATTTTTTATCTTTCCAGCTAAAGCAAATACTTTGGTTCCCTTGCTCTTTTCGGTTCCATATTTTGCATACTCTTTTGCACCATTTAAAATGATCCATGCAATATTAGCGAAAGTTTCTACATTATTTATATTTGTGGGTTTTCCCCAAAGACCTGATTGTGCAGGGAATGGTGGTCTGATAGTTGGCATACCACGTTTACCTTCAATAGATGCCATTAATGCAGTTTCTTCTCCGCAAACAAAAGCGCCGGCTCCTTCTTTAATATGGAGTTCAAAATTAAAATCAGTTCCAAAAATTTTATTTCCAATATATCCTTTTTTAGTTGCTTGTTCAATTGCAATGTTAAGATGTTTAATTGCAAGTGGATATTCTGCCCGACAGTATATGTAGCCTTCGTCAGCACCAATTGCATAAGCTCCGATTATCATTCCTTCGATAACACTGTGAGGATCACCTTCTAAAACACTTCTATCCATAAATGCACCTGGATCACCTTCGTCTGCATTACATACAATGTATTTTTTATCATTCTGTGCATTATAAGCAAATTGCCATTTTAATCCTGTTGGGAAACCAGCTCCACCGCGTCCGCGAAGACCGGAATTTTTTATCTCATCAATAATTTCTTCACGGCTCATATTCTTTATAGATTTTTCCAAAGCGCTATAACCATCTTTTTCAAGATAATCATTGATTGAAATAGGATCAATTATACCGCAGTTGCGCAGAACTATTCTCTTTTGTTTTTTAAATGTTTTATTTTCACTTCCCTTAAGAATGTTTGAAATTATCACATTTTCTTCGATGGGTTTTCCCTTAGAAAATGCATCAATGATGTCACCAACATTTTCTGGAGTAACATCTCCATAGGTAATAGATTTTTTTTCTTCTTCATAGATTTCTACAAGGGGTTCAACAAAACACATTCCGATACAAGCTGTCTTTTTTAATTCGGCATCAATTTTATTTTTCTTTATATGTTTTTGTATAGCATCATAAACTTCACCAGCACCAGCCGCTAATCCGCAGCTTGCTAAACCAACTTTTATTACCAAACTCAAATTATCTCCCTATTCATATTTTTTTAATATTTTCCCAATTGAATCGGGAGTTAATTTCCCATATGTATTATCATCGACCATAATAACAGGAGCAAGGCTGCAGCAACCAAGGCAGGCTACAGACATTACCGTGAAGTTACCATCTTTAGTTGTATCTTCTTTACCTGATAGATTTAAATGATTGTTAACCTCATTCATGATGGAATTCGCATTGGAAACATGGCAGGCAGTTCCTTTACAAACTCTGATAATGTGTTTTCCTTGTGGTTTTAATCTGAACATTGTATAAAACGTTGCAACACCATAAATATGTGCAAGTTTGATTCCTGTTTTTTCTGAAACGTAACTCATTATTTCTTTTGATAAATATCCTTCGATATCTTGAGCATTTTGCAGAAGTGGGATCAAAGCACCTTTCTTTCCAACAAATTTGTTAATTGCAATGTCAATCTCGGTTTTATATTTCATAATTTTAGATACTCCCCCAAAGATTATATTTGAAGTAGGTTTTTAAAATCAGGAATTGGATGTCAAATGTTTTTTATAAATGTAGGTTTGTTATAGAAAGCTACAACATAATATATTAAAAAAGTTTGATTGAGTGAAGATAATTTGATTTCAGATTTAGCAGATATTTTGGATTCAGTAATAAAATATCTTCTTCTAAAATGAATAAGAGATCTTTAAATAAGCTTGCTGGTAACTATATTCATCAACCTCATTTATTTTATCATTTGCGGAATTATACCCCAGATAAACATAACTGCGTTTTTTAAATTGCCA
>JAOZPK010000026.1 GCA_029932755.1 Candidatus Cloacimonadota bacterium
GTCTGAAAGAAACCATTGATTATTTAAACGATTTTTCCAGACAGATCAGTGAAGACCCATCATTGCTTATAAGGTCAAAGAATTAGGAGAGAATACCTTATGAAAAAAATAATTATTCTAGGTTTATCAATTATATTTTTATTTGGGTGCATGACAAGAAACATTGTTCCCAGAAACTACTTCATTCTTGAATATTATTCCCATTCCGAGAAAGATGAACTCAGGTTGGATGAACCCTTCGATCAATCTGTTTACATTGAGGATACGAAAGTTCCAAGAACCTATAATAGAAATCAAATCGTGGTTCGCCATTTTGGACCGCGCATCACCTATTCTGATAATAATCTTTGGGGCGTAAAACTTTCAAAGATAATTCCGGATCTGATTAAAAAACGATTTGACGGCTATAACATGTTCAAGAATATACAAAGAGAATTGTTTACTTCCGATCCTGATTATGTGATCGATACGAAGATAAACAATATTGAAATGTATATTTCGGAAATGTTTTATCAAGCAAGACTGAATATCGATTTTATATATCGAAAAAAAGATACAGAAAAACCATTGATAACTCATTCAGCAAATATAGAGAGAGTATTATTAAAACAAGATTTTGATACTTTTGCGCAAACAATAAATGATATCATTTTAGATGAGATCGACAAATTTGCAGCAAAAATAAATATTCATAATATTTATGGGTCACAAGCACTGATTACACAAGATGATATTCCTGTAGAGATTGATCCTGCAATGGTTAAAATACTTGATGCGGAAGAAGATAGTAGCGGAAAAGGACTTCTTTTGGTGCCGGCAATTACAAGAACAGAGAATGAACCATATTATAAAGTCTATGACAAATATGGATACGAGAGATCTGCCAAAATTGGTGAAGCCTTACCGTTAATGGAAGGCACTTATTCTATCGAATATGGCTCTGGAAATAAAGATCAAAAGATGACCCAAAAGAATATTAAAGTTCATCCTCGTTATAAAACAATTGTAGAACCGGATTGGGGATGCCTGATAGTTGAAATTATAGATGAAAATAGAAACTTTGCCAAGGTTATTTACGAGTTATTTGGTTTAGAAGACGGAGAAAGTTTTGGTAGTGAATTTCCAGCAGAAGTAGAACTTGGTGAACAGGAAAAAGTATGGGTCTTAAAACCGGGACATTATAAAATAACCATAAATAATGAACCGTTTAATACTTACACCGATTTCACAACGGTTCTTATAGAAGAAGGCAGTGTTCAAAAACTAACGATTGTTATGGAGACCGATGAAGAAGGAAATCCAACAAATATGGCGGGAGCAGGGATTTTAGAGGAAAGTTTTTTGGCAGCATCTTTGGAACCTCTTAAATTTTCAAGTGCAATTCATATCAATGGGAATTTGAATAGTGATAATGAGCTAAATGAAGATAATCCTAAAGTTACAATAACCATGAATTCGCAATTGGAAAATTATCTAATCTATGATAAAGATCCGCTTTATTATAATATGAAAAGTCTAATTGATCTGGGTATTTCAAAAACAACAGACACAGATTTTAGGCTTGCCTCAGATGAATTCGCTCTTAAAAATACAGGAATATACTATTTTGTAACAGATCTTGGATTCTATGGAAGATTTGATATTAACTCACATTTCTTTAATGAAACACAATATAGTGCTGATGAATTCTATTATCAAAAATTTGATGAAAATAGTATTGTGCTGGGAGATAGTATATATTCTGATAATGTACAAACAAAATCATCTTTTTTCCCAATAGAATTAAAAGAGGGAATTGGTATCAATTATAGGATATTGAATCTATCCAGGGCAAATTTGAGTTTTAGAGCCGGATTTGGAATTAGACAATTTTTCAATAAAGATGTTTTTGTTTATAATGATGAAAAAATTGATATTTATAATCCAGCTTCTACAAAAACATTTATTGATGCTGCTGGTGTTGAACATAGAAAATACTTTGAATTGGCTTCAACAAACACTACAGGGACTGAAGTTTCTCTTGTTGGAAATTTCCAACTACCCTTTAATCTAACCTATTCGATGGATGCAGATTTCTATTTCCCATTTGATGAAAACGATGAATATACATTTGAGTGGGAAAATTCCTTTAACCTGAATTTGTTCAAACATATCTCACTCGATTATAAATTTAATTTGAAAAAACGGGGTAAAGATTCTGGAATTGATT
The DNA here is from genome assembly GCA_029932755.1 of Candidatus Cloacimonadota bacterium. Classification (GTDB taxonomy): domain Bacteria; phylum Cloacimonadota; class Cloacimonadia; order Cloacimonadales; family TCS61; genus Tenebribacter. Next base: position 2,210 of record JAOZPK010000026.1, read on the forward strand.
ATTTGGTTCAAGAGCACAGTTTGTTCTTAAGAGTAACCTATTTCTTGAGATAATATGGAACTTAGAGAACAGTCGTTATTCTTTGAAGGAGAACTCACAAAGCAAACAGTACCCGCTTTGAATAATGAATTTCTAAAACATATCGATCAAATGATTTCCACAATTGACCTGCAACAGGTTTCAAAGATAGATAGTGCAGGTATTGCTTTTGTAGATGAGATCCTGTTGCAATTAGAGCTTAACCCTGATGATTCCTTATCTATGAATGAAATGGTGAGAACAGCTTATGACACCTTTACTTCAGCAGAATTAAAATCCATTAGCAAAGAGAAGAAATTAGATTTCTTTACTCAAATTGGATCAAGTTCTGTTAATTTCATTATATCTGTAAGGGATGGGATATACCTGATCGCAGATATTTCTTACTGGTCATTTGTGGGTATTTTCGATAAAAGAGGACAACGCAAAGGATCAGTAATTCAACAAGCTCTGTTCATTGGCGTTGATGCCCTTGGAATAATCGCATTGCTCTCAATGATTCTTGGTTTGATCCTGGCTTTGCAATCTGCTGCACAATTACGGCAATTTGGAGCGAATATATTTGTTGCTGATCTAATGGCAGTATCAATGGTTACGGAAATGGGTCCTATCCTCACAGCAATAATTCTGGCAGGTCGAAGTGGCTCGTCAATTGCTTCCGAGATAGCTACCATGCAAGTTACAGAAGAGATCGATGCATTGAAAATGATGGCAATAAATCCAATAAGATATGTTGTCGTTCCCAAATTCCATGCCATTACGATCTGTATTCCACTTTTGGTTACAGCCTCAACCCTGATTGGAATATTTGGCGGTCTTATTATAGCTGTAACATATCTTGATCTGAGTGCTACCGTTTTTATTGATCGAGTATTTGAAGTTCTTACCTTACGGGATGCTATAATTGGGTTGGGAAAGAGCTACTTTTTTGCGTGGGTTATTGTAATAATTGGAAGTTACTATGGATTTAATGTGAAAGGTGGCGCAGAAGGTGTTGGAAAAGTTACAACTCAGGCAGTTGTTGCTTCGATCTTCTGGGTGATCATTCTTGATGCGATCAATAGCTTGATTTTCTATTTTAATGTATGAAAAAACCAATAATATCAGTTAGAAATCTAGTTGCAAAATTTGGTGAAAACACCATATTAAAAAATATCTCCGTGGATATCTATCCTCAGGAAGTAACTGTAATACTGGGTGGTAGCGGTTGCGGAAAAACAACATTGATCAAGAATATTCTCAAACTTTATCAGCCATTCTCGGGATCTGTGAAGATCTTTGATAAAGAAGTAACATCAATAGATGAGCAAGAATTTGATGATATCTTGAGTAGAATTGGAATGCTTTTTCAAAATGGTGCACTTCTTAACTCTCTAAGTATTTTTGATAACGTGGCTATCCCCTTGGAACAGCATACGAAGCTTTCTAAAAATGTGATAGAAAAAATGATAAAAGTAAAATTGGATCTGGTTAACCTTAGTCATGCAATACATATGATGCCGGCAGAACTTTCGGGTGGGATGAGAAAAAGAGCAGCTCTTGCCAGGGCGATTGCACTCGATCCGGATATTCTGATTTGTGATGAGCCCTCTGCAGGTCTTGATCCACTAACAAGTGCATCTCTTGATGAATTGATCCTGAAATTGAAAAATCTTCTTAATATGACGATCGTAATTGTGACGCATGAACTTGCCAGTATTCATAGAATTGCTGATAGAATTCTTTTTATTGATAATGGGAGATTGATATTTGATGGGACATTAGATGAAGCAAAAAAAACAGATATACCAGAAGTAAAAACATTTTTTGAAGTAGGTACATTTTAATATTTATGGCAGAAAACAGAAAAAAATTTCTATTAGATGAAAACTTGGCTAAACTGGCAAAGTGGTTGCGAATGCTGGGCTATGATGTTGCCATTTATAGAAGCATCAACAATGAAAAAAAAATATCTCTCTGCAACAAAGAACGCAGAGTGTATCTAACAAGAAGTAATAAAATAGCAAAAAGAAAAGAAATTTTTTCCAGAATGTTGATAAGAACAGAGAAATATGATGAACAGTTACTGGAGATGTCGCATTTACTTGAATTTAATAATAAAATGCTATCTTCAAGATGTTTGGTGTGCAACGATAAATTACAGAAGATTCAAGTAGAAAAAATTAAAGACTTAATTCCGAAATATGTAACAGATAATTTCTCAGATTTTAAAATATGTAGAAAATGTGGAAAGATTTTTTGGAACGGCTCACATTATGCTGCAATGAAAAGCAAACTTAAGAATTTATTGACAACATAAGTTCTAAAAATTTAGAAACATTATAAAGAATTTTATTATTATATTTATATATTTCCAAAAAGAAGGGGGGAATATGAAAAAATGGATATTCTTTCTGTTTGTCATCATATTTAGTGGTAATATTTTTGCACAGGAAATAGATGCTGCTATATCAAATGAGGACTCCATTGGTACTCAGATTACTATTCTTGAACGCCCTACAAATCTATCTGCAAAAGCACTGAATGACCATACTATTTCTTTACGCTGGCAAAGCTCAAAAGATAATATTATTGGATATGTTCTTTTTAGAAAAAGAGGAGATGAAGAATTTATTCAGATAAGTAAATTAGAGATAAATAAAACTTTTTTCATTGATGAAAAACTAAAATTTAATGTGAATTATTCATATAAAGTACAATGCTATAATGAAGAAATAAAATCCGATTTTTCTGATGAAGTTACAATATCCACTCCATTTCCCGAACCATCAGATCTTAGTGTAAAACCGATTAATGATCAGTCCGTAAGAATAACCTGGCAGGATAACTGCGATTATGAAACCGGATTTGTTATTGAGCGAAAATGCATGGATAGCGAGTATGTAGTGAGGGGAAAAACTCTTGCCGATGAAACACTTTATATTGATGAAGGATTGATAGTTGGAGAAAAATATTATTATCAAGTAAAGGCACTATCTGAATTCAACGAATCATTAGCATCTGATAAGATTACAGTTGAAACTAAGTTTCCTGCTCCAGCTAATTTTGTTGTGAAAGCTCTCGATGACCAGTCTATTCGCCTTACGTGGGAAGACGGTTATGACTATGAAAGTGGTTTTAAAATTGTTAGAAAAACCGGTAATGATGAATTTAAGGAGATTGCAGCTGTAGATAAGAACTCACGTTATTATGTAGACAATGAATTAGAAGACGGCAAAACATATATTTATGCTATTAAGGCATTTTCAGAGATAAATGAATCCAGACCAAGCGCTTCATCTTCTACAGAATTATTATTCCCCTCACCCCAGAAATTATATATTGATGTTTTGGATGATCATTCTGCAAAACTGTATTGGGAAGATAGATCCACTTTTGCTCATGAATATATTCTTGAGCGCAAGATCAATGAAGGCGACTATAAAGTAATCTGTAAACTGAGTAAAGAAGAGAGAGATTACATAGATGAAGATATGCAACTGGGTGATGAATACACCTATCGTATCAAAGCACTTTCTAAGGTAAATGAATCAGAATATTCCAACGAAATCGGTACAAAGACCGGCTTTCCTTGTCCTGAGAACCTTTATGCTGAAAATATTGACGATCAATCACTTAGATTGTATTGGGAAGATAACTGTTCTTTTGAGACAGGTTATAGATTAGAAAGAAAGGAGAGCGGAGGTGAATTTTCGGAAATTGCAGATTTGGGACCAAATACAACGTCCTTTTTAGATTCCAAACTTTCTTTTGGTACAACCTATACATATAGGGTAATTGCTTTTAGCGCAGCATCCGAATCTGCTTACTCCAATATTTTATCAGCAAAAACAATTTTCCCTGAACCCACCTACCTTTCGGTGCTTATTTTAGATGACCAATCATTAAAATTATCATGGATGGATAATTGTACATTTGATACTGGATTCAAAATTGAGAGAAAGACGGGAAAGGAAGATTTTGTTTTGATCAAAGAACTTGCGGCTTCAGCAGATTCCTATCTGGATAAAGGACTCATATATGGTACACAATATATCTACCGGATAGCAACGGTAACAAAATCCAATTCTTCCAATTATTCAAGTGAGATCATTGCAAAAACTGTTTTCCCCGAGCCATCTTATCTAAGTTCAGAAGTTCTCGATGATAGAACTGCATCTCTTTATTGGGAAGATAACTGTGAATTTGAAACAGGATTCAGAATTGAAAGAAAAGTTGAAGCTGAAGAGTATAAATTTTTGGTAAAACTTCCTGCCAATTCAACCTCCTACACAGATGGAAATTTAAAGTTTGAAAAAACATATTATTATAGAATCCAGGCAATTACCTCAATCAACGGATCCGATTTTTCTAATGTTGAATACTTGAATACGATATTCCCCCATCCTACAAATTTGAATGTAGAGGTAGTCTCTGCCGGAAAAATTAAATTGAATTGGAAGGATAATTGTTATTTTGAGAATGGTTACAAGATTGAAAGAAGCCAAAATGGCTCTGACTATAGAATGATAAAAGAGGTAAATCCAAATATACAAGAATATATCGACAAAGATCTGGAATATAATACAGAATATTCATATCGTGTTCATGCATTTACGGACATGAATATCTCTCACTATACAAATACAGTTTCGGAATATTACGGACTACTTGTTCCTGGAAATTTTAAAATTTCGGTTGTAGCAGGTCGACAAGTTAAACTTACCTGGGAAGATAATAGTAGTATTGAAGAAGGCTTTAAAATTCAGAGAAGAGATGAAGGTCAAGAATTTAAAACAATTGCATCTCTGCCTGCAAATTCAGAATCATATTTTGATACTAATACAGAGATTCACAAAAAGTACTATTATCGAATTTACAGTTTTATCAAAAGAAATAATTCACCGGAATCAAAAAATTATTCTGCAATATGCCATTTTGGTTTCCGACGTGTTCCCGAAGATCATCCAACAATTCAAGCAGCAATTAATATTGCTGTCTCGGGAGATATTGTGATTGTCCAACCCGGCACCTATAAAGAGAATATTAATTTTGAAGGTAAGAACATAACAGTCTGTTCTGAATTTATAAATACCCAGGAGAGTAGATACATAATTTCTACCATAATAGATGGAAAGAGCTCGGACAGCGTTGTTAACTTTGAAAGCGAAGAGACCGAGAAAGCAAAACTCATCGGTTTCACGATTCAAAATGGAACCGGAAATGGACATCGTGGCGGCGGGATTTTTATCTATAATTCAAGCCCAACAATTAGCGATATGATCATAAAAGATAACAATGCAGAGAAGTTTGGTGGTGGACTCTATCTCTATAATTCCAATTCTTTAATTGAGAATGTGAAGATCATAAATAATTCTTCTCTGGGAACAAAGCATGGTTATGGGGGTGGAATTTATTTAAGTAATTCCAATCCGATTTTAAATAAATTGGAAATTATAGATAATCGAGCCAATGAATTTGGCGGTGGGATCTATATATACAATTCAAATCCGGAACTTACTAAATGTATTATTGCCGGAAATGAGGCTGTTGGAACTGAATATGGTTATGGCGGTGGGATATATACTCAGTATTCGACTTCTTGTTGGTATAATCTTACAATTGCCGATAATTCTGCAAAATTCGGTGGAGCAATCTACTGCAATAGTTTTTCAAATCCAAAAATATTCAATTCAATTTTATGGAATAACTCTCCCCAGGAAGTCTGTTTCCATAGATTTGGTGACATCAAAGTGACTTTAAGTTATTCTAATATTATGAATGGTGAAGATGGATTTAAAACAAATAATAATGGTTCACTTTTCTTTAAAACGGGAGTAATCAATTCCGATCCCAAATTTAAAGATGCAGCCAATAGAAATTATGAACTTTTAAAAGAATCTCCATGTATTGATACTGGTGATCCTGCAGAAGAATTTAAAGATGCAGATGGATCCAGGAATAATATGGGAGCTGAAATTTAATAAATATATAATTCAGGAGGAGTTATACATGACAAAGAGAACAAAGATTTTATTAATTATTATCTTTATGGTCGTAGTGATGAGCAGCAATGTTTTTGCTCAGATCTTTCAAAGACAAATTTTTACAGGATTGCATGCCAATGCAACCAAGCTGATTGGTGGAGAGGTGGATGATAGCTCGGTTAGGATTTTAGGGGAATTTAACGGTGGTTATTATATCACTCGTAAAATCGGGGTTGGTATTGAGGCTGGTTACGGTTTTGTTACCGTTCGCGATAAAGATCAACTTCTAGAAGTAATGAGTCATCTTATTGAAAAAGAGGATGCTCCTTTTCAAACAACATTTATCCCGATCTCTGTTTTTGGACGCTATAATCTTATTCAGGATCAGAATTGGATCCCTTATCTCACTGCAGGAATGGGTGTAATGATGTGGAATTGTGAAACTACTGAAACTTTTATGTCACCTCCGGAGGATGAAACTAGTCCTTCCGTTACTTTCCCTTCCGGTACTGAAATATCTTCCGGAAACAATTTTATTGCTAATATTGGTGGCGGGATCGAATGGGAAATTTCCCGTACAGTTGCGATCGATTTCGGTGTAAAATATCAAAGAATATTTAACCAGAAGGATGATATGTCCGGTGAATCAATATCTGCTCTTAGAAGAGGAGATGTACAATCAGGAAATCTATCGGCCGGTTTTGGTTTTACTCTGCGCTTTGGTGGCTGGAGAGATTCCGATGGTGATGAGATTGAAGATAAACTCGATAAGTGTCCGTTCGTTCCAGAGGATTTTGATAATTTCGAAGATGAAGACGGCTGTCCTGAATGGGATAATGATGGTGATGCACTGGCCGATTCGGTAGAAACCAATACAGGGATATTTATCAGCGCAGACAGCACAGGAACAGATCCTAATGTAGTCGATACTGATCTGGATGGTGTTAATGATTATGATGAAGTTTATACTTATCATACTGATCCACTCTCTGTTGATACTGATGCTGACAGCTTAAGTGATGGTGATGAAGTTAATAACTACCAGACTGATCCTAATTTACCTGATACGGATGGTGACAGTTTGAATGACGGAGATGAAATATTCATTCATCAGACTGATCCAAAAAATGCAGATACAGATGGCGATGGCTTCTTGGATGGAGATGACAAATGTCCGCTAGAGCCTGAAACATTTAACGGCTTCATGGATGATGACGGTTGTCCGGACAAGAAACCGGAAATAATATTTGAGAAGAAGTCACCTATTATTTTGGACGGGGTGAACTTCAAGGTTGGAAGTTCAGAACTGACTGATAGTGCGAAGAATGTACTGGGCAAGGTTGTTAGAACTCTTAAAGATTACAAAGAGATGTACCTTGAGATCAGTGGCCATACAGATAGTTCCGGTTCCAGATCGCTAAATATGAAGTTATCTAGGAAAAGAGCCGAATCTGTACGACGTTATCTGATTAATCAGGGAATTGAAGAGTACAGATTACGTGCAATTGGCTTAGGCCCTGATCATCCTGTAACTACAAACAAAACAAAAGCAGGACGTGCAAAGAATAGACGTATTGAGTTCTTTAGAACAAAATAATACGTGATAATTAAATAGATACTTAATGGACCCGGTTTTTTACTGGGTCCATTTTTTAAGTAACATTCGTCGGAACATAATTAATAAAAGGGTAGGAAAAATTTTATAGTTCTGCTTGACGATTATCATTGAATGATTGAAATACAAAACAATAATATAAAAAGGGAATAATTAGTGTTGAAAAATGAAAGAAAATTTAATGAACAGATCTGGTAAATTGAAAATATTCAAATTGAGAAATCAGATTCTTGAATATGCTTGGGGATCCAAGACATGTATTTCACATTTACAGGGAAAAGATGAATCCTCACCAGAGCCACAGGCTGAATTATGGATGGGTACACACCCAATGGGTTCTTCTCGTATTTTAATAAATGGTAAAGAAGAATCTCTTCTGGAATTAATAAGACAAGACCCAAAGAGGATGCTGGGGGATAAGATTGCTCGTAAATTTAAAAATGAGCTACCCTTTTTATTTAAAATCCTGGCGGCTGCGCATCCGCTTTCTATCCAGGCTCATCCCAATAAAATTCAAGCAAGAAAAGGGTTTGAATTTGAAAATAAAGAGAATATACCTCTCAATTCTCCCGAACGAAATTATAGAGATGATAATCATAAACCTGAGTTGATCTGTGCTTTAACGAATTTTGAAGCAATGTGTGGATTTCAGCCTATCGGGGATATTGTAGAGAGAATTAAATATTTGCAATTGGAAGATTATATTTCCATGACCAAAGAATTAGAGACAGATCTATCAATAAAGAACTTGAAAAAAATGTTCTCTGAGTTGATGGGCAAACACGATGATGTTCAAACTAAAAAGGTTAGTATTTTGGTAAACAAAATAGCAGAATTAGGACCAAGAGATGAAAATGAAAAGATAATATTTAAATGGATATCAAGATTAGCAGCTCTTTATCCAAAAGATATGGGAGTCTTTTCACCACTTTTTTTAAATGTTATTAAGCTTCTACCGGGAGAGGCATTGTTTATTGAAGCAGGCGTTTTACATACTTATTTAAGTGGCTGTGGTGTAGAGGTTATGGCAAATTCGGATAATGTATTACGTGGTGGGCTGACCCATAAAAAAGTTGACCTTCATAACTTGATCAAAATACTTAAGTTCGATAATACTGGTTTGATAAAGGTCCAGCCTAAATATAGTAAAGATGAATACATTTATCAAACTTCTGCTGAAGAATTTCAACTTTCAAAAATTGTAACAAAAGAAAAAGATCCTTTTGTGAATTCTGATATCCAAAGTGCGGAAATAATTTTATGTACGGAAGGAAGAGGATCGATAAAATGGTCAGGATCAATTCTTGAATTAAAACACGGTGAATCTGTTTTTGTCCCCTTTTCAATTTCAGAATACTCTATCGAAGGTTCAATGGAACTATATAAAGTTGTAATTCCTACAGGATAAAAGGCAAAGGAGTAATTAAAATGAAATTTAAAGATTTTTTACTGTTAATAAAAACACCGATTCTGCTTATTCTTCTCATGATCATCATTTTTTCTTTTATGTCATATTTTTTTGGTTTTCAACTCACTTTAGTAAAAGATAGAGGAGTGCTAATGTGGATAATACATGGTCTCTTTTATCAATTGGATTTTACGCATGATCTATCCTTAGCAACCTGGTTCATAAGTTTTATAATATTGGTTATTGCCTCAGGGTTCTTTTTAATAGGTTGGGGGGATAGAGAAAAATTAAAGATTAGTCCCACCCGACAATGGTTCATTAGATTATTCAGTGTGATAGCGTTTATTCTTTCTGCTGATGAAATCCTCTTATTGCGAGATCAACTAGGTAAGAAAATTGAAGATACAACAGGTTTGTTAGATAAAATCAATGTTGAACATCTTGGCTATTCTTGGCTTTTTGTCTATATCCCGCTGGCTTTGGCCGGGATGATTGTGTTTATCTTTGTATTCAATAAGCTAATAAAAAATATCAAGAGTGTTAGCCATAGGTTCTTCATAAATCGTTATCTCTCATCAATTATTATCTTAGTTCCACTCTACTTTATCCTTGCCTTTATTGGAAGATATGTGCTGATGAGCGGAACCTCTTCAAGCTTGATCCCATATTTTGAGGGAGTTCTAAAAACGGGAATTTTATACTGTCTCTACAATTTTGTACTAAAAATTATTGAAAGCTATAATTTGTAAGAATATTCTTTATATGATCTACTCCTCAATTTAAATAACAGCAATATATTCATTAAAACGAAAAAATAACTTGCATATATCCAGTAATATTATATATTATACCAAGATATTCATTTTAATGAAAAAAGAGGTAATGATGAATAAAAAAGAATTTGGTAGCATAATCAAAGATCGGCGCAAGATTTTGAAAATCAATCAAGAAGATCTGAGTGAAATTTCGGAAGTAGCATTGCATACCATCAGCGATATTGAATCGGGTAAGGGGAACCCTACTTTGCAGGTGATATATAGATTATGTGATGTATTAGGATTGAAACTCAGCATAAAAGTTAAAGGTGAAGAATAATGAAAGCGAATGTCTATTTCAGACAACGTTTAGCGGGAATCCTAGAGAAAACAGACTCTGGCTATAATTTTCGATATAATAAATCTTATTTATCAGATCATTCTGCCAAATCGATCAGTTTTTCTTTACCAAAAAGTAAAAAAGAATTTCATTCTAAACAGCTCTTCTCTTTTTTTCACGGACTGTTAACAGAAGGTTATGCTACTAAAATTCAATCTCGTAAACTGAAGATAGATGAAAAAGATTATTTTACTAGGCTTATTAGAACTGCAACTGTAGATACAATAGGATGCGTGACTGTTGAGGAGATAAAATGAGTGTGTGCATGGGGTGTTTAAAACAAATAGAAAACAAAGTATATTGCAATGCCTGTCTACGGAAAATGTTTAAGGGAAAACCTCCAATCTTAGATCTAAAAAGATCTGAATTTAAAATTATCCGTTACCAAAAGATCGATCATTTCTCCATTTCAGGAGTTCAGGATAAGATATCTCTACAATTATCAGGAAAGAATCTAATTCCCACTACAAAGGAAGGGGAATATATTCTTAAGCCGATTCCCAATACAGATAGAGAACAATTGCAAACCGATATTCCTGCTAATGAACATTTGACCATGCAGATCGCTAAGCAGGTTTTTAATATTCAAACGGCAGAAAATGCTTTGATAAATTTTGCTGATGGTGAATTAGCTTACATTACCAAACGTTTTGACCGCAGAGAAGGAGAGAAATTTCATCAGGAGGATTTTTGTCAAATTGGTGGAATTTCACCTGAATCAGATGGTCCCTATTTTAAATATGAAACTAGTTATGAAGAGATAGGAAAAATTATATTTGATCATTGCGCTGCTGCCAAGATCGAGATTGAAAAGTTATTTAAACTAGTTCTGTTCAACTATACTTTTGGTAATGGAGATGCACATTTGAAAAATTTTTCACTTATAGAAACAATCAATAGTGATTTTGTGCTTTCTCCGGCATATGATCTTCTTAATACAAATATCCATTTTCCAAATGAAAGCAGAATGGCATTGGATATGTTTGAAGAGTTTGAGACTAAACATTATAAGAATAATGGATTTTGTGGATTTGAAGATTTTATTAAATTGGGTGAGTTTTATAAAATTAAATCCAATAGAATAAAAAAGATGATCTTAGAATTTCCAGGTAAAAGAGAGAAGGTAGAAAAATTGATCTCACAATCCTTTTTAAGCTCAGAAGGTAAGGAAAAATACTTAGAAATCTATCTGGATAGATTGAAGGCAATAACAGAAAATTTTTGATGAAATACTTATTAAAATGAATAGTGGGATATATTTAATAGCAACATTATTGCATATCCACCAAAATATTCATTAAAATGAATAAACAGTTATTAGAAATTATTGGATAAATTATTAAAATAGATGCTGGATAATATAAAAAAGGGCGATTATTAAATCGCCCTTACATACAACTTTTGTTTGTGTTTGCCGGCTGTAGCACAGTTTTAGCGAAGATAGGTTCGTTACCGATTTTTGGATCTTACCGTCTTCAAAATAGAGGACTCCATCCCGGGTTAAACCTGTCCATCCAAAGCTTTCAGTATCTCTTATTTTTTACCAATGGTTGCTATTATTACCATTTACCCAGGATTTTATCAGATGATAAAAGATTAATTTCTTCCTGCTTTTTCATAAGTCGATAATTATTTTGAATACTGGCAAGTTGTGTATTCTGAAAATCAATTTTAGATCTATCAAGGTCTAATAAACTTATCATTCCCAAACGAAAATGTTCCTGAGCCATATTAAGGTTTTCCTCAGCCAGTTTCAACTTTTCTTCATAGAGATCAAATGATCTTTTTAAGGTCTTCACATCGTTTTGCAGGTTAGTTAGTTGCAGACCGTAATCTCTTTTACTTTTCACATAATCCAATTTTTGGATCTTCAGATTCCGCTTACTGCGGAGAATATTCTCAAAATTATCCATTAATCCAAAAACATTCCAACTAGCACTAAGAATAAGCGATTGAGAGTCACGTGTGTAGTCAGAAAATGCATTAACATCACCTTGATCGTAATGACCAAAACTATATCCAATTGAGATCGTAGGCAATAGGTTCATTGTCGTTTGAAGATGCAAGAGTTTATTGATCTTTAATGAATTCAATTTCTGTTCTAATAGATTATTAGATTCGAATTCTGAATTTTCCAGATCAATATTAAACTCAGGTACTACAAACTCAAAACCAGCATCATCGATATTCAAGTATGAGAAAAGGTCTTTCCTGGTTTTGGAAAGTGAATTGATTGCTTCATTAACAGCAATCTCGTAATCTATCAATGATACTTCACTTTGTTTCAATTCCAGTAAAGATTTATTTCCGGTATCATACTGTACTTTGATCTGCTGTTGTATCTTATTTTGTAATTCCAGATTATTTTGTTGAATCTCAAGGGTCTCTTGAAGTTCCAATACACCAAGATAGCTTGCAAAAACATAATATGCAATTTGTTTTCTGGTTTCATTAAGTGAGATCTTGGCATTTTTCATACCAAAGACGGATGTATGAATATTGTAATAAGATGGATCATTCAAGAAAAAACTTTTAGATAAAGTAAGATAACCGCTTTCGTCCCAATCTGTTTCATTTGGTTCGTTGATCTGATCATAATATTTTGTTTTTGCAACACCTGCAGTTACAGAAGGTAAAACGCCATAAATACTGCTTCTAAATATGCTTGATGAGTTTTTCTCGCTGACAACTTCTTGCTGAATATCGTAGGAATTTTCCAATCCAATATTTATTAATTCTTCCAGTGTGTATTGTTCTGCCAGACAGAGTAACGGAAGAATTATTAGCATGATTATCGAAATTATTTTTTTCATTTTATCTCCTATCTGAATTACTTTTTAACTGATTTCTTTCGGAACATTAATGGGATTTTATCTTCATCCGGTGCTCCTATTTGAATCAATTTCCAGTTCTTATCATAATCATTAATTGCGTGTCTTATAACTGTAACTTTTTCCTCGGAAGAGGGCTCTGAGCCTTTCCAATGCACAATTTCTACGCGGTATTTCAAAGTTCTCTTTTTCCCATTGATCCTTACGTCAATTTCCAGATTCTGTTCTGCTTCCAATGTTGGAATAGATAATACAACTTCTCTCATTATGACCTCCCCACGATCATATTATTTCTCTCTTTACTCATCTCTAATTTCTCATTTCACATTTCACATTTATCATTCTCAAAGCAGGAGCTTTGAGTAATTACTCATACTTTAATGCATCTACCGGATTGGAATTAGCTGCTTTTATGGTTTGGTAACTAATGACAATTAAAGCCATTATAAGTGTTGCCAGACCCGGTAAAACAAAAATCCAAATATTCAATTGTATTTTGTATGGGAAATTACGAAGCATTAATTCCATCAAAGCAAAAGCTACTACCCAGCCAATTGCATTTGCGATAAGAATAGATTTAGTAAAATCTGCACTTAGTAATTTCACAATTCGAAATACGGAAGCACCGTGAATTTTTCTAATGCTGATATCTTTGGTTCTTTGCTCTGTCATATAAGATGAAAGTCCGAATAATCCAAGACAGGAAATTACAATTGCTAAAACCGCAAAACTGCCTAATAATAATTCTATACGTTTTGATCTGCGATACATCGCTTCCAGATCATCTTCTAAAAAACCAAATTCAAATGGAAAATCAGGATTATGTTTCATGGTGATTTTCTTAATTTCGGCAATGGTATTTTCCACATCAGTATTATCAATTTTCATTGTTATATATTGGTATCCCCAGTTTTCTGTAGAACAAAAAATGAAAAGCGGGTTGATCTTATTGTTTAATGCCATATAGTGAAAATCCTTGATAATACCGATAACATTATAAGAATCATTGCCATCACGATATATAGTTGTTCCTATAGGATTTTCAAGCCCTGTAACTTCTGCATATCTTTCATTGATAACGATATTCGGGGAATTGATCGGATATTTTTCCGAGAAAAAATTTCCTTGTTTCATTTCCAGTTTCATTGTTACCAAATAATCGTAATCTACATTCAGAGATGTAACCAACGGATTCAAATTCTCATCAAGACCATCCCATTTCCATCCCGAACCATTCATATAACTTCCGGTGGGAAGTTGGGAAGATACTGTAACATTAAAAATATTTCTATTCTGAAGAAGATCATTTTTTAATATCGGATAATTCTCTTTCAGGTCACCTTCTAATTTTATATATAAAAGATGCTCTTTATCAAATCCTAAATTTTTGTTTTTCATAAATCTGGTTTGTTTGAATATCACTATAATGCTTATTATCAGAACTATAGAAATCACAAATTGGAATATCACAAGATTCTTTCGTATAGGTGATTTTGTGCTGGCAAAGAAATTTCCACTTTTTAATATAGTTGTTGGTTTAAACGAAGAAAGTATTATTGCCGGATAAATTCCGGAAAGAATCCCCGTTAAAAGCGTAATTCCGGGAATTCCCAGAAGTATGAATTTGCTTGAAAGATCAAATGTGATATTTCTATGTAAAAGATTACCGAAAACCGGTAAGAATACTTCTACCAGTCCAATTGCAACGAATAGCGCAAATACAGACATAATAATAGACTCACTGAAAAATTGCATCATTATCTGTTTTTTGTTGCCGCCTACTACTTTCCTGAGTCCCACTTCTCGTGCTCTTCCGGCAGAACGTGCTGTAGTTAAATTGATAAAATTAATACAAGCGATCACTAGAATTATAACGGCAATATATGAAAACAGGATAACTGCCCCCAGAGCACCGTACAAGATTAAATGCATCCGTGAAAACGGATACAATGAAACATCTGTATCGGATTGAGGAAGTGAGTCTTTAATTCTGTTTTTTATCTTTTCCTTCACTTGCTTGTAATCGGTTCCTTTAGCTAGTTGAATATAAGTTTTGTAAGATAAATTGAACCAAGTTGTAGTAGCATTCTCATACCATAATTCATTTAAAATATCAACCGGAACAACAATGTCAAATTGAAGAGACGAATTCTCGGGAATATTCTTGAAAATACCTCCGATAGTAAGATGAAATCGATTATCAAGAAGGATGGTTTCTCCAACAATATTTTTTCCTTTGAAATGCTTTTCGGCAATATCTTCAGATATCAGCAAAGTATGAGGA
This sequence comes from Candidatus Cloacimonadota bacterium, assembly GCA_029932755.1. GTDB lineage: Bacteria > Cloacimonadota > Cloacimonadia > Cloacimonadales > TCS61 > Tenebribacter. The sequence continues at coordinate 17,508 of JAOZPK010000026.1, forward strand.
TCGTATAAAGCAGTTTCGTGATTTCCCTGGATGAAAGGGAATGAAAACACTTCGAAGATGGATGGATCTGCAAATTTGATTCTTTCTTTGAAGGACTTTTCATTATATGTTAAAAGATATTCTGGATGGCTGTTATTTAATCTTACGGAATTAATGATCTCGGGATATTCTGCTTTTAGAGCTGGACCAAGGGCTGGTACATTTCCAGTTCCAAACTGTTTTTGCTCACCGAACTTTGTATAATTTGTAGCTAGATAAATATCGTTTAGATTTTCGTTAAATCTGTCATAAGTTATTTCTGTATTGATCCACATAAGAATAATAATGCACACAGCCATTCCTAGTGCAAGTCCGAATATGTTTATAAATGAATACCCTTTTTGCCGAAGAATGTTTCTGATCGCTATCTTCAAATAATTTTTAAACATTTAATTCCTCCCTGCTATATATAATATAGCAATTAATATGCCAAACACATAAGATGTTATTTAGCAGAAAGATAGCAGGATTACTACAAGAATAATATGTTCGTTTTAGTACAATAAACGTCCGATGGCGGACAGATTACTGGCGCTAAAGAGAAAACCATTTAAGGTATTTTATAATGATGATATTTGCTACCGTTAAATTATTTTGTAGTTGACAGTTAGCTAGCGGATTCTGAGTTTCGGATGTGAACCTTTATTTACGGGGGAAATTGAATAGAACATTGAAAACTTGATTATAACGTGAAACTGAAAAATCTAAATGAAATACTTGTCCGTCCTCTGGCGGATCCGCGACATTTATCTGCCAGTGGAAGATTTGTCGTATACAACACCAAAATTGGGGATATCCACGACCTTTATCTGCCTGTGGAGGAAAAATGACGGGGACACAGACATTATGAGTTTTTCAAAATTCGCAACTATTTACTTGACCTAAAAATTAGTGTAATTTTGATAGTAAATGTATAAAAAATAGAAAATATTCTGTGAGAGAATAATGGTTGAAAGAGCAAATATTACTCCTGTTGTCCTGAAATGGGCACGAGAAACAGCTAAAATGAGCGAAGCAGAAGCTTCTTCAAAAGTTTCTGTTAATGTTGAGAAGTTACAAGAATGGGAAAGTGGAATTTCCATGCCAACAATAATTCAAGCTCAAAAACTAGCAAAATCTTATAAAAGACCGTTTGCAATTTTATTTCTACCTGAACCACCTAAGGATTTTCATCCATTACAAGATTTTCGAAAGAAAGGTTCCAATGCATTATCAACATCTTCAATATTTATTATTAGAGAAATTCAACAGAAACAAGCATGGATAAGTGAAGATATTAAAAATTATAATGAAACTAAACTAGATTTTGTAGGTAAGTTTACGATTAAAGATAATCCAAAAGTAGTTGCAAAACATATATTAACAACACTTAAAATAAATCCATTTAATTATACAACAAATAATCCAATGAAAGAATGGATTTTGAAAGCTGAAAGTGAAGGAATTTTCGTTTCAAGAACTAGTTTTATTCACACAAGATTACCTCTTAATATTGAAGAAATCCAAGGATTTGCAATTGCAGATAATTATGCTCCCTTTATATTTGTGAATTCAGCAGATTGGCTTTCTCCTCAATTATTTACCTTAATTCACGAACTTGCACACATATGGATTGGTCAATCTAGTATTTCAAACTTTATAGATTCTGAATTAAAAGAGAGAAATAAATATCACCCAGTTGAATTATTTTGCAATGAGGTAGCCGCTAATGCCTTAATACCTGAAGAATTTATTCTTAATCTACCTAAAAATGTTTTTAATTTTTCAGAAGAAGTATTTAATATTTCAAAAAAATTAGGTGTAAGTTCTTTTTCATTTATTGTTCGTGCTCTAAATCTTGAAATTATTACACAACATAAATACCTATCATTAAAAAAAGAGTCTGATATCGCATTTCAAGCATTTCTAAAAAAGGAAGCTGAAAAGAAGATTAAGCAAAAAAAAAATAAGGGTGGACCAAGCCCTTACCTTCTTAGATTAAATCGTAATAGTAGATTATTTACACAAATTGTTTTAGATGGGTTTTATGGTGGTCGAATTGAGCCAAATTTAGCTAGTAATTTGTTAAATGTAAAATCTAACAAATTTAGGAAACTTGAAGACAGATTTTACATATGAATAAAATAATAAAATCATATTGTTTAGATTCAAACGTTCTTATCCAAGCATGGCAAAAGTACTACTCTCCAAAATATTGTGCTACATACTGGGAAATACTTGATGAACTTGGTTATCAGTCCAAAATTTTTATTCCAAAAATGGTTTATGAAGAAATAATAAGAACTGATGATGACCTTTCTAACTGGCTCAAGGAAAGTAGAATTGAAGTCAAACCAATGACTAATGCAATAACTACTTGTTTAAAATCTATTTATTCAAACAATCCAAATCATAAACACCTTGTTGATAGTAAAAAAGGTAGATCATTAGCAGATCCATGGGTAATTGCCCACGCAATAAATGAAAATGCTACTGTTGTTACAAAAGAAGAAAAAGTTACTGCTCTTAATACAAAAAAAATTAAAATTCCTAATGTATGTGAAAACATGAATGTTCGTTGGATTAATGATTTTGATATGATAACAGAATTAGGAATTAAATTTAATTGCGAATTACACAAGTCATACTAACCATAATATTAAATATTTTCTAACTCTATTCTGTTCTTATCCTGAAATATTGATTTATTAGTAAAAGTATAACAAACGTGCTCACAATAAGCAAGAAGAAAAAGCAGAAAGAATCGTGGCGCACTCGGCTTTATTTCATAAATATTTATAAGCCGTAGGCTTACAAGTCCGCCATTATTTTAGGAGGATCATCTTTTTTGCAGCTTTTATTTCTACATTTTGTTTTAGGATAGCATAATAAATCCCAGAAGAAATAGGTTGATTGCTTTGGTTTGTTCTGTTCCAAATTATCTGATTAGGAATTACGAATTTGAATGTTCTATTGATATTTATTTTGAACAGTAGTTATTCTAGAAATGGATTATCGATAGAATCGAAATAATTGGAATAGTACTATCATACTCCGTTAGTAATTAAGTACTTAGCAGACTTATAGAAAATCTTCGCAAGGTTATACAATTTTATGTCATCAATACCATCCTCTTTGTTTCTTGATATTTTCCAGCTGTCATTCGTATAAAATAGATAATGGATTAGATTGTTTCGTGGGATTTTCAAGATCATCAATAAACGCCAGCATCTGCTAGATGAATTATTCTAATGTGTTCAGGTGCGAACATAAAACTGATCGATTATGAACAACTATTTGGGATTGCGAATAATATTTAAAAACCTAACTTACTGGAAAATAGACCAATAGGTATTTGGCATAGAAAATGCGGTAATTACGCTGAAATCGATAGTACGGAGATGAATATTTTTCTTTAAAATCGATTTGAGCAGTAAACAAAAAATATAATATAGGAGTAGTAATGTTTAAAAGAATTAGTTTTATTTTAGTCGCAGTTTGTTTTAGTTTGGGAATAACACAGGCCCAAACCATTGAACATGCAGATAGCACTGTATATACTTTAGGCTTTTCCACCTATCTTTCACATACCGATAAATACGCATCAGGTTTCGATATTTATACCGATAGCGAAGGTTATACATATGTTTCAGGTAATACCAGAGACAAGAATTTCCCTGCCACAGAAGGAGCTTATCAAACAGAGCTTAAAGGATCAGCAGATGTTTTTGTAGTAAAATATACACCCAAAGGTGAAATAGTATTTGCCACATTACTTGGTGGTACAAAAAGAGAGCATCATTCAGGAATAACGGTTGATGATGCAGGGTATATATATGTAGCAGGAGGAA
>JAOZPK010000027.1 GCA_029932755.1 Candidatus Cloacimonadota bacterium
AGCATGTTATCAAAATCTTCCGTAAACTCTTCACCTGTTGGTTGCGGTCTTCTTCGCCCACTGGAATCTTTTTCTCCTAATTCCATTACAGAAAACTTGATTGCCGTAAGTTTACCGTCTTTTCCAACATTTTCAATTGGATTGGTAAGAAATTTGAAGTTCACACCTTCTTCTATAGCAGCTTTGATCTCATGACTTTCTGCTGGCATTTCACGTCTAGTTCTTCTATAGATCAAGGTTACGTCAGAGCCTAACCTACGGGCTGTCCTAGCACAATCTATCGCAGTATTACCACCACCAATAACTGCAATTTTATTTCCGATTTTAACTTTTTCACTATAGTTTACTTTTTTCAGGAAATCGATTCCACCAAATACTCCACTAAGTTCTTCACCCTTAATTCGCATGGTTTTACTAAGTTGAGCTCCTATACCAACGTAAAATGCTTTAAAGCCTTGAAGTCTTAATTTTTCTATATCATTATAAGAACTGATTGGATGACTTGTTTTAAGTTCAATTCCTTCCTTTAGTATTTGATCAATTTCCCAATCGAGTTCAGTTCTGGAAAGACGATAGGGAGGAATGCAAGAACGCATCATTCCACCTGGTTTGGAATCTTTTTCAAAGATAGTAACTTGATACCCTTTTTGAGCCAGGTAATAAGCACAGGTAAGCCCGGCAGGACCAGCACCGATCACAGCAACTTTATCTTTGTCTTTTTCAACAGGGGCATCTTGTTTCTCAAAATCTTCATGGTGAGAATGTACATAATCTGCAATGAAACGTTTTATGGAAGCGAGAGCTAATGGATCATCATATTCACCGCGACGACATTCACTTTCACAAGGATGGAAACAAACTCTTCCACAAACCGATGGGAATGGATTATTCTTTCGAATAAGATCATAAGCTTCTTTATATTTCCCCTGAGCTACTAAAGCTACATAGCCTTGAACATGGATACCGGATGGGCACCCAATTTGACAAGGTGCAGTCTCTTTTTTATCGATTACAAAAGCATTGGGAGAAGCCTGAGCATAAGGCTTATAGATAGCTGTTTTTTCTACCAGATCTTCATCAAAAATAGAAACAGTTTGTATTGGACAAACTACTGCGCATTCACCACAACCGGTACATTTATCCAGATCAACAAAGCGAGGTCTTTTAAAAACAGTAGCTTTGAAATTACCGGCTTCACCCTCCAATTTCACTAGTTCGGAATTCGTCATCATATCAATATTCAAATGACGACCACATTCCACAAGTTTAGGAGATATCACACACATTGCACAATCGTTTGTAGGGAAGGTTTTATCCAACTGAGCCATTGTACCACCAATAGCTGGTGAATCTTCCAATAAAAATACTTTATAACCCAAATCAGCCAAATCCAGAGATGATTGAATACCAGCAATACCTCCACCGATAACCATTACAGAACCAACTTTTTTACTATCCATCAACTACAACTCCTCAATTTGAGAATCTTGCGAGAGAATTTCTATTTTCCAGCAGAATTAATCTTCTGCTCGGTTCGAATTTTCTTTTTTATTGCAAAATCTTTTATTATATTAATTAATTTATTATCTTTATCTTTACTGTTACAAATAGTTTCTACATGATTTTGAACGTAACCTTTGTATAACGCTTCAGAATAAATTTGTTTACCAATAGAATTCCTGACAATAATACTAGTGTAACCATCTTCCGATCCTAAACCACCAGCCGATATATCAGCATAATCATTGGCAAAATCAGAACAGGCAAGACAAGCATCATGTGCAATTTGTTCAATTTCTTCCAATGGAATATAAATTATTAATCCCGACTTCATATGGAGAATCAATTTATCTTTAATATTTACTTTCTCAATATCTTCAATTTTAATATTATGTTTTTTTGCAAAATTTTGTTTCATAAGATCATCCAATGTAAAACATTGCATACAAAACAATCCAATTGTAAATACTATTAAATGTGATGGGACAATATTCATAGCCTGCATTTTGCGGATTGCTTTGATCTGGCAGGGAGTTCCCACCAGAGCTAATCTTTTCATATCTTTTTCTGCTGAGTCCTTAATCACTTTTATCACTGGGAAACAGGAAGAATATACATTTCCCAATTCATCCAGATGAGTAGCTTCTGCCCAGAAAGATCCGGCAGCATTTAAAAGTTCAGTTCTGTTTTTTGCGATCATTGGAATTCTACCACAGGTTTCTGTTCTTTTAGAAACAATAGCACCATCAATAAAATTATTTTCCAACATGTATAATAATAATGAACTAACCACCCCACCATCGGTGGCAGCAGTTCTAACTTCAACATCAGTTGATCTGGCTGAAAAAATATCCTCCCAATTACCAATTGGATATTTCCAATTATGTTTATCTTTTATTTCTTCTTCCAATTCTATTGTTTTAGGACAGATCAAATAACAAATACCATCTTCGAGGCATTTGTCTTTATCTGCATATTCAGGGTAGCCGTCTTTACCAATTTTGAGAGCATCTATTCCATTTGCACTGCAAAAAGAAACACAGCCACCACAACGGTTACACAGGTTCTGATTTATTACTTCATTAAGTAGATTATCAAAACTTAATATTTTTTCTTGTAACATAAAACCTCCTGAACAACAGATATTCAGGGAACTATTAATAGCTCCCTGAATTCAGATCATTTATTTAACTGGATTTGCTGAATCCGATTGCCATTCGTAATATGCACCATCGTAAACTTTCACGTTTGAATAACCAAGTATATCAACAAGAGCCATATAAACTATACCCGCACGAACACTTGAAGCACAATAAAGAATAATTTCTTTATCGTTTGTTATGCCTGCAGCATTCATAGTTTTTGTGATCTCTTCTTTCGATTTGATCGTTCCATCTTCATTTACAACTGCCTTGTATTCCAGATTAACCGCTCCTGGAATATGTCCGTATCTTTTTATGTTCTTATCAGTATCTTTCCCTGCAAATTCATCGGCAGAACGTACATCAAGTAGGACAACCCCTGCATCGCCTTTATGTGCTTTTACATAAGCCAAATCAGTTATAATTGCTTTATCAGGAGTTGCTTTGAAAGTTGTTGGAGTAATTTTAGTTGCATTTTTTGTAACTTTACCACGAATTTTTCCCCAACCTTTCAGGTGACCATTCAGAATACTTATATCACCGGCACCCATATATTTGAATATCCAATATAATCTACCCGCTGCTTTATTGCCACCGGTATCATAGATCACGATCTTGCTTTTTTCAGAAATTCCTTTTTCCCCAAATATTTTCGCGACCTCATCTGCACTTTTAAGCATTGAAGGAACACCATCTGTTTTGTATAGATTTTTGTGATCAATATTAACAGCTCCAGCAATGTGTTTGGCACCATAATCTGAAGCATTTCTTGCAGAAACAATGATCACATCACCACTTTTTGCAAGTGTTTTAAGTTCCTTTGCGCTTACAATACCGGCAAAAGCTAATTGTACTGCTAAAAGAATTATTATAAATCCTATTAATTTTTTCATTTTTTTCCCCTATTTAGAACTTCACCTGAAGCTGCATTAGGATCTCATCATTAGAAATTTCATTGCCTTCTTCAGCTTTATAAAGATAGTTCAACTGTAATCTTGTCCAATCGTTGAAGAAATAATTGAACCCGAAAGTAATTACATCTTGAGCATTCTTATCTACATCATTGTTAGGATCGTATGATTCATACTTAACAATAGGTTGAATATTCCATGGTGTCATATACAAAGCATGAGCCCAAAAACCACTGCGATTGATCGAACCTTCGTGGACCTCCACGGGATCATCACCTCAGCCACCGCCAGTTGTATAAGAACCAATATCTTCAGCAGAAATGTACTCACCCTGAATTAAAATATTAGAATAATTAATCTGAAATTCAGCAGCATATCTTTTTCTTTCATCTTCATCAGCACCTTGTACAATAGTAGGTGCTGTTCCATATTTATAACTTCCACCAACACTCAAATATTCAATCGGAGAGATAACCAATCTACCAGAAAATGCTTTGTTTTGGTTGTCATCTCGTTGATTGAATTCTGATGCATTTGTAAAAGAGAATGCATATTTAGCTAATTTATTGTAGTGTCCGCTAAACATAATACCCATATCTCTTTGTGGAGAGACAAGTTCATTAACTACAATAGATCTCTGTATGGAATGCAAACCCTGACAGGGTGTATTCAATTCCAAACTGAAGGGAGATTTGAATTGTCCAAACGATAGATTAATCCAGGGAGCTAATCTTGAATATGTAATAAATCCATCCAGTAAATACGGAGTATCACCTTTATAAGGACTGAATTCAAACATTATATAATAGCTGAAATCATACGGGATATTCCCTACAAGTCCCATCCGCGCACGATTGAAAGTAAAGCTGTTCTCATTGTCATCTTCGTTGAACTGATATTCAAATTGAGATTGCAAATAACCTACTACATTTACACCTTCATCGGAAGAAGCTTCCATACAACCTTGTGCAAAAGTTAGAAATGGAATGCTTAACAAAACTACAGTAAAAAGCAAAACTAATTTTTTCATTGTTACTCCTAAAATTGGGAGCGGAATAATTTTCCGCTCCCCTCTAATTTAATTATTCACCTGTATCGTAATCATAATCCATAGAAGCTGACCATTTATGTCCTAACAGAGCATCATAGATCATACTGTTAGCACCAAATTTCAAGCTTTTTGCATCATAACCCAAAACTGTGAGATATGCTGTAACCATTGAAGAAGTCTGACCTGTCCAGCAATATGTTACTACAATTCCTGCAGGATCAAGATTTTCCAAAACTAATGGTTTGATTCTGTAAGCACCATCAATATTACCGTAAGTAACTACATCTTCTGCTGCCCAGTAATTATTAATGAAGAAATCACCAGGATTATCAAGAGCACCAATTGTTGTGTCCCCATCTAAAGCTGTAATGCCTTTAAATCCACCATCTAATAAAGCAGCAACTCTTTCAGCAAGAATGCCAACACCATCTTCAAGATTGGTATCGATTTCAGGATAATCAAAAACTTCTGTATCGGCAATAAGACCAGGTGCAGCGACCCAGTTCGCATGATCTAATTGTGCACAATTACCTGTCCAAAGGTCGAAGTCACTATGCCATCCACTCATTCCCCATTTAAGAACTTTTGCATCTGTGTAACCTGAAAGACGAAGAGCCATTACAGCATGACCTGCTGCTTGACCTGTGTAACAAACAACTACGATTGGATTATCTGCTAATGCAGCATCATCAACAATTGTTCCTAAAGAAGATGCAACTGAACCTGGAACGTGTCCATCAATGTAATCAACGACACCATTTCCATCTTTATCACTTGTTCTGATGTCCATAACATAATTTTGATCAAGAACCTGAACAAGTGAATCTGGAACAATTATCCAACCAGCTAGTAGATCAGTAACGGTCATTCCATTGCCATCCATGTAAGTAGTTAACACCTCAAATGCATTTACATCAGGATCAGTCGTATCATCCTTACATCCCGCTACAAAGATCACAGACATTACTGCGATCACCAATACAAATTTCATCCATTTTTTCATTTTTCTCTCCTTTTTTTTTTGGTTTTTACTATTTTTTTCACATGAACTCATGTATTTATTACTAATCTCAGCCACCGGAATCGGAAATTTCTTCTTCCAATGGAAGTGACGGATCTAACCAAATCCTATAACCACCCTGCAAACTATAAACATTCGCATAACCCATCTTTTGTAAAGTTAATGCAGCTAATGCACAGCGTCCACCGGATTTACAGTAGATAGCTATTACCTCATCTTTGGTTGGCATTTCCACCCAAAGATCATCATCCCAATACGATTGATCTCCTATCTTGAATTCAAGAACACCACGAGGAATATTTACTGTGAAAGTTTCAGGATATGGGTATTCATCATCTTCGTCGGGTTGATTTATATAGCCAGCATCAAATTCTCCGGGTTCTCTTATATCAATGAGCACACGAAGTTTTCCCTCTTCCAACATCAATTTAAAATCATCGTAAGAAATTTCTGTAATCCCTGCTTTAGCTTCACGCACAAGTGCTTTAGAATTGGCAAACACTTCTCCGGCAGCAAAACTTTCTCCACAACCAGAGAGAACTATTAATAGGAGAGTTAATGCAGCTATAATTATATATTGCTTTTTCATTTTTCCTCCTATAATGCCGAGAATTTGCCGGTTTTTTCATTCCACTTGGCAAACATGTACCAAAGAAGCAATATGAGTAAAACCAGAACCACAGCACCTGTATACCCAAGAACGTCAGGCAGGAACATTTGTTTCTGCATTGATTCGGGTAACATTTTCTTAACAGCAGGAACGATGAATCCTTTAGATAGAGGAGCCATAATTACAAATCCCAAAGCAGCCATCCATAACTTAACATGACCTTCTCCAGCTCTCCAAAGTGTTCCAACTGCACATCCACCAGCTATTGTCATGCCCAATCCAAAAATAATACCACCTATTAGAGCACGCAGCCAGAAGTTCGCATAAACAGCTTTCATCTCAATAGCGCGAGATGCAAGTTCGCCTGCATTACCCACACCAAAATATTTAATAACAGTAAATCCAATCATTGCAATAAGAATACTTAGCATTACTGCAACCGGAGCAGTTGCTTCACCCGTCATAAATGGCTCACGGAAAGCACGAACGATACAATAGCGGGATCTTTGCAGGATCATTCCCAGAATCAAACCGATCATAACATGCCATCCGATAATCTTCATTGCACCGGAACTAGAAGCAGTGTAGGTATTAAATAGAAAGAGAACCACAGCAATCATTATCCAACCCAACCATCTTTGCCAACCGGTTTTCTTTCCAGATCCGGTTAAGAAAGTAAATGATTTTCCCATACTGATTTTGGGAAGTGCTTCCATTTCCCACAAAAGATAGCGCAATGCAATAAAAGTACCTATCATGAAGCCGGCAGCAAGAGTTAGAGCTCCAGCTGAAAGTGCAGCCAGACCAGTAAAAAAACCACCGGTTGTACATCCAGCACCTACAGTGGCTCCTATAGCCATGAGAGCACCACCAACAAATCCTTTTACTAACTCACCAACAGGGGCAATCCGAATACCAAACTCTCGTGAAAAAAGCGACGAAACAAAAGCTCCCACTACAACAAAGATGTTCAGTAATGCAACAGCATGAAGGCTTATAGGAACTTTAGTTCCAAGACTTGTAACCCCAAGAATCTGGAATAAGTTTTGACCAATATTTGTATACCCGCTGCTTGAACCCCAGGGATATTTGATCACAAAGAGAAGAATGTTCATCAACGCCAGCAAAATACCACCAACCCACATAGGCCAGGATTTATCGAACATTGAATCGAATAATTCTCTTAGAACTCCTTTTTTAAACACAATCCACTCCTTTTTACTTCTTTTTGATGTAAAATTTAAAAGTACCAGCTTCTTCTGATTGCTCTAAGAAAAAGTTTCCTGTTTTCTCACACCAGGCAGGAATATCAGTTTTTGAACCGGGATCCGTTCCAAGCATTTCCAGAACTTCTCCACTATTCATTTTCTTAATTGTTTTTGCCAATTTAATAATCGGCATTGGGCATGATAGCCCTTTACAATCCAAATTTTGATCTGCTTGCATAATTTTCTCCTTTTTTGTTTTTTACTACCATTTTTTATTTAATTCTTTGTTAATCATATCATTAATTTTCTTTTTATTACCTTCTTTTGGATGCAATTTCTGGTCGATAAGTTGGCAACGCAGATCCTGCACAAATTTATCTAACTCTCTGGTTTGCATATCCTGTTCTTTGGGTGCATATCCTTGTTTAATAGCCATGTCTCTCAGTATTCCAATAACATCTGTGAATTTAACACCTTGCGGACAAAGAGCATAACAGGTATAGCAGCGTGAACACATCCATAAGAGATCTGATGATAACACTTCTTCCTTCATACCAAGAATCGACATGCGAATTATCTTACGCGGATCGTAATCATCATGAACCTCTGCTACCGGACAAGAAGCAGTACAAGTTCCACAGGTAAAACATTGTTTAAAATGTTCTGCTCCCGGTTGGGAAGCTATCTCATTCTTAAAATTAGCATCCATCTCACTTAAAATTATTTTATCCATTAATATCTCCTCTATTTAAAACGCATCCGGAATATTTTTTAATTCTTCATACGAGAACACCGGACCATCTATACAAACATATTTTGAACCAATTCCACATCTGCCACATTTCCCAATACCACACTTCATGCGTCTTTCTAATGATGTATAAATTTTATCGTGTGCAAAACCTATTTCCAGTAGAACGGGAAGTGTGAATTTGATCATTATTGGAGGTCCGCAAACAATGCACCAGGAGGTTGGATCCGGTTTTACATCTTTAGTGATCGTAGGCACAAATCCGCAGAGTTTATTCCATCCCTTAATTGGTTTATCTACAGTAAGATGAAGGATGACATCATCCCTTTTATCCCACTCTTTAAGTTCATCTTTATAGATAAAAAGATCGGGATTTCTGGCTCCATAAATTACCGTGATCTTACCATAATCATCTCGATTTTCAAGCATATAAACTATCATGGACCGCAGTGTTGTGAAGGCAAATCCCCCGCCAATTATTACAACATCTTGTCCCTTAAGCTTTTCTAACGGATACCAATTTCCCATTGGTCCACGAATTCCTACGATATCACCTTCCTGCAAATAGTGAATCTCGTTAGTAACGCTACCTGTTCGGCTAACGGTAAACTTTAGTATTCCTTCTTCAGTAGGAGAGGATGCTATGCCAAAAGGTGATTCTCCTTTTCCTAAAATAGAAAATTCACAAAATTGCCCGGGCATATATGTGAATTTCTTTCTATCTTCTTCATTCACAAAGGAAAGATCATAAGTCCGCAGTGATCTATCCGGATTATCAATCAGGATCTTTTCCACTTTCATTAGAATTGGAATATAAGTATTTTCACAATTGCACATTACTTATCCTCGTTCTTAACTAATTTGTAATCCAAAACTTGCTTGATCACTTCCCGAATATCAAGATTCACAGGGCAAACCTGAACGCATCGTCCACAGCCAGTGCAGAGGTATTGCTCATAATTATCCATGAAATAATTGTATTTATGCATGATCCGCTGACGAACTCGTTGAGTAGATAATCCGCGTGGATTATGACCGGATGCCTCTCTTGTAAATAATTGGAACATACAAGAATCCCAAAGTCTGATGCGTTTTCCCTTCTTGCCCTTTCCTTCATCTGAAACATCGAAACAATGACAAGTTGGACAAACAAAAGTGCAAGCACCACAATTTATACATTTTGCACTAAGCTCTTCCCAAATCGGCTCATCCCAAATTTTATTCATTTTCGCAAAAAGTGGTTTAGTATTTACAACATCCGGTAAATATGATTCTGCTGTTTTTTTCAGTTCAGCAATTTTTTCTTCATCGTCTTTAGTTACTTTTTCACCTGTTTTGTATTCTGTTAGAAATACTTTTCCCTTATCACTAATACCTTCTAAAATAAAATGATCACCAGTATCTACAACAAAAACATCTGCACCTTTCTTGGCAAATGGATTACCATCGAACCAATTGCAGAAGCAGGTAGAAAGTGGTTCGTTACAGGCTTGATTGAAGATTAAACAATTATCATACTTCATTTTCCAATAAGGATCTTTATACATGTCCTTATCCGGCATCTGATGCGCATCTCCAAATACTTTGTTCAACATCAGTAAGCTGCTTGTATCACAATTTCGCATACCCCAAACAGCGATTGGTTTTTCATTTTTTTCCGGTACCTTCATTCCATCTTCAGAATATTGGAAAAGTACTTCAGATTGCGGAAAGAAAATGTCTTTAGGTGAAAGATGTGTATTGGTTATATCATGCCTGATCTCAAAAGCTGAATGGATCTTTTTGTATGCAATCTTTTTACCAACATCAGCTGGACTATAAACATCATAATCATTTATCAGAAATTCTATAAATTCATTTAAGCCAGTTTTTTTTATTTTTACCATAACTAACCCATTATAAAATCTTGTTTTTCATTTTCGCAATAGCTTGCCATTGCAGGTTTTTCATTAATATCGGTTCCCGCTGTATAATCGAATCTCTCTTTGATCTCTTTCTCCACTTTCTTACTCATGATTCGCAGATCAAGATCAACGGGGCAAGCGGAAACACAAGCTCCGCAATCTACACAGCGACCAGCAATATGCAGATTTCTAATAAGATGAAAAATAATTGAATCTGTAACTTCGGGTGTTTTACCAATCCATTGCGGATCATTCTGATCTACAAAACACTCAGGGCAATAGCAGGAAGGACATACATTACGGCAGGCATAACAACGAATACATTTAGAATATTCTTCTTTAATATACGCCCAACGTTCTTCTGCTGATTTTTTTCCAAAATTATCAATCATTTTATAAGCATCTGGAACTTTAACATCTTTTCTGGGAGTTCCAATAAAATAGTCATGTTCAGGTGCATCAGGATATTGGCAGGTAAGACATGAATCACAAAGTACATCTTTTAAGGAATGAGTTTGTTCAAAGTTTCTACCTTTTATTATAATACTTTCTCCATCAATTTGGAGATCAAGAATTTCTTTACCTCCCACAAGTTGAGATAACTTTTTCTTCTCGAATACACCATTACAAGGAACTCCAATAAGTACAACATTCTCTCTTTTGATCTGATTTTCTACAGTATAAAGAACAACAGATCGAGAATCACAACCTTTTACAACGATTCCTATTTTTTTATATTCTTTAGAAATTCTTCGTTTATCTTTGGTGAGATAAGTTGTGAGGTTATTTCGGCAGGTTTCATCAAAAATGAGTTTCTCGGCATCTTCTTCAGTTTCAACAAAAATTGGAGTTGCAGAAAGCGAAAGTGAGCCTTTTCCCCACCCAATTACAACATCTACTTCTTTATCTTTAATAAGTTTTTTAACCTGTTCAACAAGTTGTTGCATTATTTCACTCCCTTCACCAAGCGTTTAGCAGGTCCGATAGCTTTTACTTCATTTGTGATCTTTGTTATAATATCGGCAAAGCGTTCTCCCTCTCCAGCAGAAATCCATGAAAACTGAATTCTCTCCGGTTCGATACCAATAAACTCTAACAACGGCTTGATGGTGGCGTAACGTCTTCTAGCTATATAATTACCTGACAGGTAATGGCAATCGCCTGGATGTCAGCCGCTTACCAGAATTCCATCAAACCCGCTTTGCAATGATTTCATAATGAACAGCGGATCTACACGACCTGAGCAGGGAATACGAATTACGCGAACGTTTGGCGGGTACTGCATACGTGATACACCAGCCAGGTCCGCTCCTGCATAGGAACACCAGTTACACAAAATAGCCAGAATTTTTGGCTGCCATTCTTTCATATTGTCCTCTTTCATATTATTAATTATTTAAAATATTAGTCATTTCTAAAGCATCAAAAGCTGAGAAGAGCTGTTCATTACTGAATCCACGTAAGTCTAATGCTGCACATCTACATGATGCGACACAAGCCCCGCAACCTTTGCAAAGTGCTTCATTAACAATTGCGATCTCCTTTTCCAAATCAACTTCTATTGCATTATAAGCACATATCTGCTCACAATATCCACAGCCTGTACACCGACTGTCATTCACTTCACAAATTGTTCCCTCTGCCAAAATTGCTTTCTTATTCAGGAAGGTAAGGGCTCTGCTGGCAGCAGCTTTAGCCTGAGCCATACTTTCATCAATATCCTTTGGAGTGTGAGCCAATCCTGCTACAAACACACCATCTGTGGCAAAATCTACAGGACGGAGTTTTACATGAGCTTCCATGAACATACCATCAGCATTGAGTGGAACCTTAAGCATTTTACCTAATTCAATATTTTCTTTTTTAGCATCAATAGCTGTAGCCAGAACAAGTAAATCTGTTTTTACTTCCACTTCTTTATCCATGATCGGGTCAAAGATCGTAACATTCACCTGACTGTCAGGATCCCATTCATCAACCAGAGTTATTTCAGGTTTTTTATCAAGATCATAATGAACGAACATCGTTCCCAAATCACGTAGCTCGGTATAATATTTTTCCCTGAATCCATATGTTCTAATATCGCGATAAGCAATATAGGTATTTATGTTTGGGAATTTCTTTTTGAGAGTAAGCGCATTCTTTACAGCTTTTGTACAACAAACTCTGCTACAATACATTCTATCTTCTTCACGTGAACCAACACATTGTATCATCACTACATTCTTAAGTTTTTTAGTTGGGAAATTACCATTATGCAGCATCTCTTCAAATTCTACTTGAGTAATGATACGCGAACTTTCTCCATAGAGATATTCTTTAGTTTTATGCTCTTCTGCACCCGTTGCAATTATAACTATTCCATGTTCTAAAGTTTGTTCATCTTTTTCAGTTTTTAAGGTAGTTACAAAATTACCCACATAACCATCGATCTTCTCGATCTTTGTACTTTTAAATAGATGAATAAGTTTATTTTTTGAAACATTCTTGATCTTTTCTGCTAATAATTCCTGAGGATCTTTATCAAAGGCATAATAAATATTTCTCAAGTTTCCACCCAACTCAGCTTCTTTTTCCACCAGGAAAACTTCGTGTCCGGCATCTGCCAAAGCTTCGGCTGCTGTCATTCCAGCCAAACCAGCTCCGATAACCAGAGCTTTTGGATTAATCTCGATTGGAAGCCTTTCCAATGGTGCAAGTTCACGTGCTTTGGCTACTCCCATATTCATCAGGTCTTTTGATTTTTCTGTAGCTAATTCCGGCTCGTTCATATGTGCCCAGGAACATTGATCTCTAATATTTGCCATTTCAAAAAGATAAGGATTTAATCCGGCTTCACTAACCATTTCACGGAAAAGCGGTTCATGAGTACGAGGTGTACAGGCAGCTATCACAATACGGTTCAAACCATGTTCTTCGATCCTTTGCTTTATCGTGTTCATGCAATCTTGAGAGCAGGCATACATCAAATCTTCGGAATGTTCCACGTTTGGTAGATCTTTAGCATATTCTGCTACATCTTTCACATCCACCACACCAGCAATATTAATACCACAATGGCAAACAAACGTACCTATTCTAGGGCGATCACCAACTATATCTTTTTCAGGTATTTTTTTCTCTGCAATTTCCTGCCTATCCAATCTCAGATATTTCACAGCATCAGCTACAGCGCCGGAGGCAGTTGTTACAGATTCAGGAATATCTCGAGGACCATTCATCGCTCCACAAACATAGATCCCTTCGCGACTTGTTTTGAGCGGTTCGAAAGTATCTGATCGGCAAAAACCGAATTCATTTAGTTTTATATCAAGATTCTTAGCTAATCTTACGCTATTCTTCCTAGGCTGCAATCCAACAGAAAGTACAACCATATCAAATTCGGCAAATTCAATTTTACCATTTTCTAAAACATGACGCAGGGAAAGGTTTCCGTTTTCCAGTTCTCTGATCTCGGATACTTTCGATTTAATGAAATCTACACCATATTGTCCTTTTGCTTTTTCATAATATTTATCGAAATCTTTGCCGAATGCACGAATATCCATATAGAAAATTGAGGATTCCAAACCTTTCATGTGTTCTTTGGCAATGATCGCTTCTTTGATGGCAAACATACAGCAAGCTGATGAACAATAGTTATGACCAATACTTTCATCGCGTGAACCCACACACTGAATGAAAGCAATACTTTTTGGTTCGGCATGATCAGAAGCACGTAATACATGACCACCAAAAGGACCAGAAGCTGAAAGCATTCTCTCAAAATCGAGAGATGTAACTACATTTGGATATCGTTTGTAACCAAAGTGTCCAAATCCAATTGGATCAAATGCATCAATACCTGAAGCTAGAATAACAGCTCCAACTTTCAATTCTATTTCTATATCTTTATCTTCAAAATTTATTGCACCTGCCGGACAAACCTTTTCACAAATACGGCAAACACCTTTTGTAAGGTACAAACATCTATCTTTATCAATTGTATATTCAGATGGAATACTCTGTAAAAAAGAGCGAGAAATAGCTCCCCTTTTTCGCAATCCCATATCAAATTCATCATCTACCTTTACTGGGCATTTTTCTTCACAAAGTCCGCATGAAACACATTTTACAGGATCAACATATTTGGCATGTTCCACCATTTTTGCAGTGAAATCACCCGGGTTACCTGTAACTTTAGTAACAGATGATTTAATATGAATTGTTATATTTGGGTGTCGGGCACATTCACTCATCTTGGGTGCAAGTATGCACATGGAACAATCATTGGTTGGGAATGTTTTATCCAATTGCGGCATTCTGCCACCTATTGTTGCAGATTCTTCTACCAAATGTACATCTAATCCCATTTCCGCTAGATCAAGAGAAGCCTGAATACCAGCAATTCCAGCTCCTACGACCATTACCGATCTACTTTTTAAACCCATAAATTATCCTCAATATTTATAAAAAGATATTTTTTTTGGTCGGATTTTCTCCCATCTCCAAGATCTGTTTTGTAAATTCAGTTCCGACTCGAGCAAATTTATTACCCTCAGAAGCAGATATCCAAGTAAGTCGCAAACGATCATTTTCCAAACCGAGTGTTTCGAAAATCTTCTTTACTATTGCCATGCGGCGACGTGTGTGATAATTACCAACCTGGTAATGACAATCTCCAGGATGTCAGCCGCCAACCAGTACACCATCAGCTCCACGCAGGTAGGCTTTTATCAAAAACACAGGATCTACCCTGCTTGAACACATTACTTTGACCGGCAATATTGCTGTAGGATATTGTGAACGATTGATACCAGCAAGATCGGCTCCGGTATAGGAACACCATTTACACAAAAAACTGATTATTTTTGGAGTGTTTTCTTTATTCATATTATTCTCCCAACTCAGGAAATTCTTCTTCTTTATAGATCATCACAGGAATTGCTTCCTCTACATCTCTTCCTGCAACAAAATCAAACATACCAGCAGTTTCTTCCCCAGTTTTCTTAAAAACATCTGCAACGGGGATTAAGGCGGGACAAACATCTGAGCACATACCACAACCAATACAAGAAAAACTCATGTGTGAAAGTCTTCCAAGATGGAAAAACAAAGTATCGGGAGGTAAACGAAGAGCTCCTTTTTCTGTAAGTTCTTTTTCCATTATGGGTGTGTTATAATCGTAATTAAATGAGTCAAAATCGCAGAGAGTACAATAGCAGATCGGGCAAACCGTATTACAGCCATGACATCCAATACATTTCCCAAAAATATCGATCAAGCCATCCAAACCGGAATCTTTTGTATTGATCTTAGAAAATACTTCTTTCTTTTTCGCTGCTCTTTCCTTTAAAATAGCATCAAGAATTGTTGAATCGAATTCAGCGTTTTCAGTTTCTATTTCAAATCCTTCCAGCATTTTTTCTGCTTTATCAGAAGTTAAGTAGATCTTTCCATTCTCTTCTCCAATAAGTGAGATAAATATGTCGGAATTTAATGGTGCAATATGTTCACAGGTTTTACATGAATTTCTTATACTTTCATGAATCTCACCTTTTTTTACTGAATCCCAATATCCATCTAATTTTTTCTTAATCTTATCTTCTGCATAATCTTTAAGTAGAAAAACACCACCACAACTATATGTAATGAACAGGAAATTATCCATCTGTCCCTGTTCTCTTTTTGTCAACTCTACAAAAGCTCTGAATTCACAAGGACGCACAACTGCGACTACAGGTTTATCCATGGGAGTGAACCTTCCCAAAAGCTGTCCTGCATTTGCCGGCATGATTGGATGCAAAGGTGCAATTTCATTCAATTTTGCAACATCAGATATCAATCCATAATCTACAGAACCTTTCTTGTTTACTTTGCGCAGAGAAAAAACTGCACTTACATGTTTGGAATCCAATAGATATTTCAGGAGATCTTTCAAAGTTTGTTCAATAGGGTTATTAGTCTTCAATATTTTACTCATGATTTCCCTCCTGAACTTCAGCACTTTTTACTAATTCTCCCAATTCACCCAACTCATCCAACCTGTACTCTTTCATAGGAAGAACATCACCAACACTGGCTCCGGCTGAATATTCAAAAGTCTTTTGAGTTTGACTAGCTACATAACTGAATATTTTTGCAACCGGAATATTTACGGGACAGGCATCAGAACAAAGTCCACAGGACACACAGGAAAGGCTCATGTGAGCCATCCTACCGGTATGGAACATAATACGATCAAGAGGCAATGAGACAGCACCTCTGTCTTCAGCACGCATCATAACAATATCTGAATTTGGTTTGGATACTGAAGAATCGAAGTAGCACTGACGACAATAACAGATCGGGCAGGAACTGCTACAATTATGACAACCAATACAGTTAGCAAAAGTTTCGGTTAAATTTTCAAATCCTTCAACCATACCTTTAATGATTTCAAAAGTTTCTTCTCTATTTTTTAATTTGATTGCTTTTTGTTCTTCTATGTAATTTTGCCATTTTGTTAGATCTGTTTCTGCTTTCAAATTAAGATCAGTTAAAAGTTTTTCTCCCTTCTCACTATTAGAAAGTAGGATTAGTCCCTGATCATTTAATGCAAAATGTAAATCACTGGCAGAGAGTGAAAACTTATCACAGATCTTGCAGACCGGTTTTACATCTTCAGAATTCCAATTTTTATCTGCTAATAATTTGCTGAATTTCTCATCACCAATTTTTGGATTATTGATATAATCCTGCATTGGAAGTGCTCCAACGCAATCGTAACTGAATAACGTTACATCTTCAAGATGCACTTGATTCAACTTAGTCAATTCGATAGTTGCACGAATTTCGCAAGGCTTCATTAAAGCTGCAATTTTATATTTGCCCTTACCTTTTCTCGTGTATCTTTTTAGTGCTTTTGCTGCATTCACCGGCATTATTGGAGCAAGTGGTTGTGCATTCTTTAGAATATCCTGTTCTTTGATCATGATCCAAGCAAAAGAATCACCGGACGGCACTTTCATCGGCAGCATCACAGCATCAAAAAGTTTCTTCTCAATTGCATCTTGAAAGAATTGTAAAATCGAAGCTTGTATACCACTCTTTGCTTCCAGAAGGACTCCCTTTTTTAAGATTTCAGTCATTAATAAATTCTCCTATATAATAAAATCGTTTCCGATTTCTTAAAATCACAATTTCCAAAAAACAAAGAACAAATAAATCCCAAATTCAAATGCGAAAATTCCAAACAGAATTGTTTCATTTTGATTTCTCCAAAATCGAAGATAATATTTTCTTCAATTCTGTCGCTTCTTGTATCAATATTAAAGCATCTTTTGAATTTTCAAGATTATTCGTTTCGTTTATTATTTTTAACCAATAAACACTTTCTTTAGCTTCTTTTCGGCTAATTTTTACTCTCATTACAAAATCTTTTTTACTCAACGCTTCATTTGCTTCTCTATAATTTGCCCCAACTGAGCCAGTAGATCTAATCACTTGCTTTCCATCTTCTATATTTGCAATAGTTTTGGGTAAAGTTTTTACAAAAATCCTTACATCTTTTGCGAAGATGAAAGTTCTTTCTTCTAAATCATAAACTTTGTTGGTTTTTATTTCATTCACAATTATCTTCCATAATTCTTTGAAATTTGGGATTTATAATTTGTAATTTCT
Source organism: Candidatus Cloacimonadota bacterium (assembly GCA_029932755.1). Classification (GTDB taxonomy): domain Bacteria; phylum Cloacimonadota; class Cloacimonadia; order Cloacimonadales; family TCS61; genus Tenebribacter. The sequence continues at coordinate 17,740 of JAOZPK010000027.1, forward strand.
TCATCTCAGTGCCTCTTTAACTTCCTGGTATAATTGTGGATTTGTAAAATGTCTTGTTCGAATAGAACCGGAAGGACAACTTCCAACACAATTCCCGCAACCTCGGCAAATTGCTTCGTTCACAATAGAAATTCCCTTGTCTTCATCGAAATAGATCGCACCATAACCACAGACATCAAGACAAGTTTGGCAACCAGTGCAATATGCTTCTAATATCTCTGATACTTTAACTTCCGGAATGATCTTCTGTCCTGGGATAAGTTGAGTGAATATCTTGCCTGCTGCTGCTTGTGCCTGCAACATAGATTCAGTGATTCCAACTGGACCATGTGCTCCACCAATCACAAAAACACCGTCGGTATTTGTTGAAACTGGGTTTATCTTGAGATGTGCTTCCTGGTAAAATCCTGTTTCGTGCTGATCTATATTCAATTCAACGCCAAGTTCAGCTGTACCTACTGTTGGGATCATTGCAGTTCCTACAATTATCATATCTACATCAAGCTTCTTTTTAGCATCTGCAATATCCGTGAAATTTATGGTTGTTCCAGTTATTTCAGCATTTTTTATTTTTATAAAATCAATACCTTTTCCCTTAACCTGCTCATAAAATTCTTCATCATGTTTATTTGGTAGACACATGTGCTTGTATAGTTCAGTTACTTCGATCTTCGGTGATTGATCTTTGATCAGCTTAGCAATTTTCAGTAGATAATCACAGCATACTTTGGAACAATATCCAACTTTCTGTCTACCAATACAATGAATAAGAGCCACACTTGCAGGTTCTTTCCCATTACGCATTAATATCTTGCCATTTAAAGAAAGCATTTCCTCAATTTCTAAGGCATTATAAACTTCGTCATCATTCTTTATGTTGTATGAGTCGAGTGAAGAAACATCCATCAGATCGAAACCTGTTGCCACTACAACAGCTCCAGCAAGAAGTTCAGTTGTATTATCAGGATCATTCATATCCTTTATCACAATCTCAAAATTACCAAGAAATCCAACGATGGAATCCAATTCCGTATTTGTAAAAACTTTTATAAATCTATTGCTTTGAATATCAGAGATCTTCTGATGTAAAACATTAAGTGTAACACCTTGTCTGGGTAATAATTCTTTTAGTTTAGCGGATTTTCCACCTAATTTTTCAGTTTTTTCTATCAAGTAAACTGCACGGTCTTTTGACGCAAGAGTAAGAGCTGCTTCCATCCCTGCAATACCGCCGCCAATAATTAAAACATCCGGATTACTATCGAGTTGTTTTTCTTCTAATGGCTGTTGATACAAAACTCTATCCATTCCAGCATGGATCATGCGAATTGCTTTGGATGTTGCTTCTTCTTTATCAGGAATAATCCATGCACATTGTTCTCTAATATTAACCATTTGATACAAATATGGATTGAGTTTTGTTTTTTTACAAACATTAATAAAGGTTGTATCATGGTCTCTTGGCGAACAAGCTGCACAGACAAGATGCGTTAAATTATTTTCATTAATTTCATCTTCTAGAAACTTCTTACCTTCAACAGAACATAGTAATTTATGATTTTTTATAACCAGCTCTTTATCTTTATAATCTTCTAATTTGGCAAGTTCCTGCATTATCTTTTCAATATCTACCTTAGATGCAATATTGGGTCCACATTCACATACATAGATTCCAATTTTTTCACTCATAATATTTCCTTATCTATTTAAAAGCGACATGATCTGTGCTACTGCAGCTTCCGATTGAATGACTGAATTCTGAATATCTTTGGGACCTTCCGCACAACCAGCAACAAAAATACCAGGCTTCGAGGTTGCAACAGAACCAATCCTGAATGGTTGAGTTTCTACAAATCCAAATTTATCATGATCTATACCCAACACTTCCTTGAGCTCTTCACTTCCTAACGCTGATATTAATGCATTCGCCAGAATTACCATATCAACCTGGATGAACGCATCTTTATTATTATTATCCAAATACTCTACTTTCAATTTACCCTTTTCTTCGCTAATCTTCATTTTATCACGATCTGCTTGATATATAAATTCAGAAGAATGTGCTTTTACATCTTCATAAAATTTCTGATAAGTTTTATCAGGTAGACATATATCAGAATAAATATTATAAATCTTTGCTTCGGGAAGTTTATGATGTAAAAAATGAGCATGTTTTGAGGAAGTCATGCAACAAACATTTGAGCAGTAATGAGTTTGTGATCTTCCAACGCAATGAACTATAGCAATAGATGATGGAACTTTTTTACCATCTCTCAATACCAGTTCTCCCTCAGTCGGTCCATTAGCTGCAAAAAGTCTTTCAAATTCCATTGCAGTATAAACTCCAGGATATTTGCCATAACCCAAATTCTTGATCGTGCTTACATCAAGCATATCATAACCTGTTGCTACAAGAATTGCTCCAACATTTACTTTTATTTGCTCATCTTTCTCTGTCATGTTAATTGCACCGAACATACAAGCTTCCACGCATTTGTTGCAAGTTTCAGTTCCATTTAACTGTAAACATTTCTCAGCATTTATTACAGGGACATTTGGTAATGCACCAGCACATGGGACATATATCGCTTTCTTATTGGTCAGGTTTTCTTCCCATTCATTGATCAATTCCACAGGACAAACAGGATAACACATGCCGCAACCAAGACAAGCCACCAAATCAACATAACCGGCTTTCTTGTTGATTGTCACTTTAAAATTTCCTGCTTCGCCTTTTACTGCTTCCACCAAACTGGATGTAAGAACATTAATATTACCATCTTGCAAAATCTCCTGCTGAATTGGAGCCACAAGACAGGTGGAACAATCCATATTTGGAAAGGTCTCTTCATTTTTAATTGTTTTTCCACCAATAAGAGAAAGTTTTTCTACTAAAGTTACTTTCTTCCCAGCTTTGGAAAACATTAGACTGGCTTCCATTCCGGCAACACCAGAGCCAATTATTAATACATTATCAGAATGATCCATTTAATATTCCTTATTTCTAATAAAGTCGATTTGATTTTTTTTAGATTTTTTTTATGATTATTAATATCAAAGATTTGTTTCATTAGTTATTATCTATATGTGAGTATCCCGTCTCACAGGATTTGGTCCTAATTTTGCAATTTTATCGGAGAATTCATTTACAACCTCTATATATCTTTTACCTTCCGAAGCTGATATCCAAGTTAGTTGAATTCTCTCAGGATCGATTTTGAGTATTTCAAAGACTTTTTTTAATAATGCAATTCTTCGACGTGCATAATAATTACCAACCTGGTAATGGCAATCGCCGGGATGTCAGCCGGCAACCAAAATTCCGTCTGCTCCACTAAAATATGTGTTTAATAATAAATTCTGGTCTATTCTGCTTGTACACATGACTCTCACAACATTCAATGATGGATTTATCTCCTTCCTTGAAGCACCGGCAAGATCTGCTGCTGCATAGGTACACCAGTTACAAAGAAATCCCACGATCTTAGGTTTAAAATTTTCCATTATTCCTCAATATTATCAAAATTTAAAGAAGGAGCACACTGAATCAGTGCGCTCCAATAAAATTAAAACTGGATCTGAGCAGAGTGACTTCCTGAACCAT
>JAOZPK010000028.1 GCA_029932755.1 Candidatus Cloacimonadota bacterium
ATGATGTTTATATTTTAACGAATAATCATGTTGCGGAAAAAGGAAAAGATGGTGTGATTACTGTAACCCTTGCCGATAAGGCAAAATATAAAGCAGAAATTGTCGGTCTTGATTCAGATACTGATCTGGCTGTTATTAAGATAAAAATAGATAAAAATGAAGAAGCGGTTATAGCACCGCTTGGCAATTCCGATGAAATAGAAATCGCAGATTGGGTGATGGCAATTGGAAATCCTTTTGGTCAATTGGGTTTGGAAAGAACAGTAACGGTTGGTGTGATCTCTGCAACAGGTAGAGCCAATTTAAGATTCAGTAATAAATCACCGATCTATCAGGATTACATTCAAACAGATGCTGCTATAAATCCGGGTAACAGTGGCGGGCCACTTGTAAATCTACAAGGAGAAGTTATTGGAGTGAACGCAGCAATTACAAGTACTAGTGGAGGAAATATCGGAATTGGTTTTGCCATTCCCGCCAATATTGCAAAGAAAGTTTCAAGCGATTTGATCAATTTTGGTGAAGTTCATAGAGCCTATATGGGAATTCTGCCACAAGATATTACAACTGAAATTCAAGAAAGTTTTGACCTGAATGAAATCAAAGGTGTACTTGTTGCAAAGGTGGAAGACAATACACCAGCTGATAAAGCCGGCTTAAAACGAGGTGATGTAATAATTCAATTTAATGGAAAAGAAATTCCAAATATGTCGAAATTCCGACTTATTGTAGCAAATAGTGAAATCAATAAGAACCTGCCGATAACTGTGATCCGTGACAAAAGGGAGAAATCTCTTTCCATTAAATTAACTGAACGACCTGATAAAATAACAACGAATAAATCCGATAACAGCGTTGAAAAATCGGATAACCTCGGACTGGAAGTAGATGAATTGAATAGTGACTTTGCTCTCAAATATAAGATTAATGAGAAACATGGTGTTATCATTACGAGAATCTATCCAAATTCACCATCAGCAAAAAGTGGATTAAGTGTTGGAGATGTAATTCTTGAAATTAACAGAAAAACAATTAAAAATGTAGCAGATTTTAATAAATCTATCAAAGATAAAAAATACGATTCACTTTTGCTCTATGTAAAGACTAAATCAGGTGCCTATTTATATGTACCTGTTAAGTTAGATTAGATAATAGTGCTAATCGTTATGAGATTTGCTTCGTATTTAAATATGAATAATCCTAATATAATCATTGACCATAATATAAAAAGGCTTCCGGAAACGGAAGCCTTTATATGGCTCCTGAAGAGGGATTTGAACCCCCGACCTAGTGGTTAACAGCCACCCGCTCTACCGCTGAGCTATTCAGGATTAATATTAACAATGGAAGACTTTTTAAATCCGACACTTTTTGTGTCAATATTATTTTCCTTAAAAATGACATCAATAATTTGTTATTTTTTAGTTTTAATAGTATTTTTTTTTGTAATAAAGAGTAGCTTATCATTGTTCTTTGATAACGAAATAATGCTTGATTATTATACAATCCACGTTCTTCTTGAATGAGATATTGTATCAATAAAAGGCTCTTGACAAATTATTTTTATTTTTTTTTAAGTATTTGAAGATCATTATTGACATAGGAGTTTGAAAATGATTAGTTTACAAAATCTAACGAAAGATTACGGTTCAGTACGTGCAGTTGATCACATTAATTTTGAGATCAATGAAGGTGAGATTCTTGGATTTTTAGGTCCAAATGGAGCCGGTAAAACTACAACACTAAGAATGATAACCTGTTTTCTCTCACCCACTTCCGGTAATATCGAAGTGGAGAATATGAATATCAAAGATAAACAAATAGAGATAAAAAGACTTATCGGTTATCTACCGGAACACAATCCACTTTACATCGATATGACTGTTTTCGATTATCTTAAATTTATTGCAGATATTAGAGAGATCTCAAATTTTAGTTCCCGCATAAAAGAAGTTATAAAACAATGTGGATTAAACGGTGTTGTTCATAAACCTATAAACACACTTTCTAAAGGTTACAAACAACGTGTTGGTTTTGCTCAAGCCATTCTTCACGATCCAAAAATATTAATTTTAGATGAGCCAACCAGCGGATTAGACCCGAATCAGATCGTCGAGATCCGTGAGTTGATCAAAGAATTGGGTAAGGAAAAAACCCTTATCATTTCAAGTCATATTTTACAGGAAGTTCAAGCGGTTTGCGATCGAATAGTTATTATAAATGAAGGTAAAATAGTAGCAGACGGTTCAACCGAAGAACTGCAATCTGCATTCCAGAATAAAACAAAACTTATACTTGAACTTATAGCACCTGAAAATAAAATTTTAGAGATTTCCGATAATATTAAAGAAGTTTCAATTCTTTCCATTTCTCCTCTTGATGAAACAACATTTAAGGTTGAGATCGAGTTTGATTCTACAAATGATAAAAGAGCAGAAATATTTAATTTTATAAAATCAAAAGAGTGGGTGTTACTGGAGATGCGTCGCGAGAATATCAGTCTGGAAGCTGTGTTCCGCAATCTTACAATTGAAGGAGGAGAAAGATGAATTTAGCAATCACAATTACAAAGAAAGAAATCAAGAGTTATTTCAATGCTCCTGCTGCTTACATAGTTTTGGTGATTTTTCTTTTACTTAGCGGTTGGTTTTTTGCCAGTCCATTATTTATAAACAACCAGGCAAACTTGCGTACACTATTCGGGATAATCCCTCTCTTGTATTTATTCTTTATACCTGCTATTACGATGGGACTTCTTTCACGTGAAAAGAATACCGGCACGATGGAGCTTTTAGCGACTCTTCCAATTAAGGACAGCCAGATAATCATGGGAAAATTCTGGGCTTCGGTCTCCCTCATCGGAGTTGGTTTACTATTAACTTTAGTGCATTATATTACGATAATGTTATTAGGAACAAACGTCGATTTCGGGGCTATATTCTGCGGTTATATTGGTTTGTTATTCTTGGGTGCAGTTTACAGTTCTATTGGTATTTTTGCTTCCAGCATAACTAGCAATCAGGTAGTTTCACTTATAATAAGTTTCTTCATTATTTTCTTTTTCTTTATAATTAAGTTTTTTCTATTCTTTGTACCTGATTTCATGGTTGGGATCTTTCAATTTATAAGTATAGATTACCATTTTTCAAATATTGCACGCGGAGTTATTGATACGCGGAATATCATCTATTTTGTCAGTTTAGTTGTGCTATTTCTTAAGCTTGCACAAACATCATTAGAAAACCGGAATTGGAAATAGGAGGTAACGCATGAAAAAGAAAACAACAATAGACCTAATAATCCTCATTGCAATTCTAATCTTTGTTAACCTAATCTCAATATCCGTCTTCAAACGTTTCGATTTATCCAGAGGAAAAATATATTCACTTTCAAGTTCCAGCAAAACTGCTGTGAAAGAATTAGATGACAGGCTTATCATCAAAGCATATTTTTCTAAAAACATGCCTGGAGAATATGCTGATTCACGTCGCTTTGTTCAGGATATTCTCTCCGAATATCAAGCTTATTCTCAAGGTAATCTTAAATTTGAATTCCTTGATCCTGCAGATGAGCAAGAATTAAAGAAAGAAGCTCAACAGAATGGGATAATGCCAGTTTCCATGCGCGTTGTCCAGAATGACAAATTGGAAATTCGGGAAGTTTATATGGGTCTTGTCTTCCATTATCAAGACAAGATCGAGTCTTTACCCATGATAAAAAACACTCAAGGTTTAGAATATGATGTAACCAGCAAGATCAAGAAAATAACTGCAAGCGGACTTAAAAAGATAGCAATTTTTGATCCTGATGAGAGTAATAAGTTTGCAACTATCATCCAATTCCTCTCCGAAAGTTATGAAATCTCAAAAATCGATCTCACCAAATCCGTAGAAAATGATATCGATGCTTTGATCGTAGCCGGGATTGAAGATTCTCTTGAGATGTCTCAGCTTGTTAATATCGATCAATATCTGATGCAGGATGGAAACATCATCCTCTTTCAGGATAGGGTTACTGCTGATATTCAACAGATGTCTGCAACACCAATAACCTCCAACCTGTTTCGTCTTCTTAATACTTTTGGAATTGTAATTAAACCAAATCTGGTTATTGATGCACAATGCGGTCAAGTTACAGTACAGCAGCAACGCGGTATGTTCCGTATGCAAACTCCAGTGAATTATCCCTTCTTCCCAATTATCAATAATGTGAATAAAGATAATATTTTGGTTAAGAATCTTGATTATATGCAGCTTATTTTTGCTTCTGAGATCGATACAACAAATATTGGAGAAGATATCTCTTTTGAGCCGCTGCTTTACACTTCAGTGAATAGCGGTGAAGCTACAATGCCTCAACTTGATATTTCGTATTTACCATTCATGAACAAAGACCTGAAGAAAATGATGTTCGATGAACCAAAAGTTGTTGCAGGAATCTATAGTGGAAAATTCGTAAGTAATTTTATGGATCATACAAAGGAAGAAGATAGTGCAGTAGGGAATACAGAATCCGGTAAAATCCTGCTTGTAACTGATTCCGACTTTATAAAAGAGGGTGCTGGAGCCGGTGTACCAGGGAATAGAGATTTTGTACTGAATGCAGTTGATTACATGGTTTCAGAAAGAACACTCATAGAAATAAGATCTCGAGAAACACAATTCACCCCACTGAAGGAAATTAAGCCCGGAACTAAAAAAATAATTAAGTGGATCAATATTCTATTCCCATCTCTTTTGCTGATCTTATTGGGAATTCTGCATTACAGAAAAGAATTGAAACGAAGAAAACATATTGGAGAACTTTATGAATAAGAAACAAAAAATATACATCGGAATTCTGGTTGTTTTAATAATTGTATTCCTCATCACAAAAATGGGTAATAATGTAGAAAAACGTATCAATTTTTTCCAAGTTGATTCTACAAAAATTAAAACAATTGAAATATCAAATATTAAAGATACATTGAGATTATCAAAACAAAATGATATGTGGAAAATCGTGTATCCTTTCGAAAATGATGCTAATGAATATCAGATCAAAAATATTTTCTCAAAAGTATTAAAAGTGAAAACGTCTAATCTTCCAATTTCGGAGAGTGAAAGTTCGTTCGATACTTATAAAGTAACGAATAGTCAGGGTACTCGGATAAAATTTATTGATGAGAATAAAAATGTGCTTGATGAAGCAATTATCGGGAAAAGTTCTTCTTCCAAAACAACTCCGGTACGAAGACCAGATAAAGCCAAAATCTTCAAATTAGAGGATAATCTTAATTATATCATAACTGCAAACACAGATTACTGGAGAGAAAAAACTATCTTGGAGATTGAAGAGAATAATATTTCCAAGATATCCGTTATCTGTGATAAATATGCATACGAGCTGTCTTCTTCTGATTCTCTCTGGCATTATACCGATAACAATAACACATTAGGTGTAAACTTCAATAATAAAACACTTCGAGATATTCTCTCTACCCTTTCTAAACTTACTGTTAACGGCTTCATTGATAACAATTATGAAGATTATAAAGAAAAACTTTCTTCTCCAAACCTGGAAATTGGAATTGAATTATTTGATGGCTCAACACATTATTTACGTGTCGCAATGGATAAAGACCCCAAATTTGTTCTACAATTGGATAATGATAAATATTTTCTGTATTCAGTTTATAGTGATTGGATAGAAAAATTCACAAAAGAAGCAATGGACTTTAAATAAATTAGTTCAAAAAAAATAGTAAGATATGGGGTAGTTAGAGGTTTGATAAAAACTAGTAAATGTTTCAGTGGATTGGCACTTTCATATCAAGTAAGATTTAACGAAAGTCTTAAACTGAAATCAAATTATTAAAAACCCAGCTTGAGAATACACTCAAGCTGGGCATATAATGCTATTTAAGCATTAAGCATTTTTTGACTGATCTCGTTTTATCATTTACATCGAATTTATAGAAATATACTCCTGATGCAACTGATTTGTTATTATCATTTCTTCCTGTCCAAATAACTTCATGAATTCCTTTTTCTAATCCTTCATTTACCAAGGTCTTTACCTTTTGACCTTTAATGTTATAAATTGTGAGTTTAACTTTGCTGTCTTCAGGTATTGAGAATTTGATTGTTGTTTCAGGATTAAATGGATTTGGAAATATTTGTAAGTTATAGTCATTTACATTAAAATTCAAATAATCATCTACTCCATTTTGTTGCATTAATTCATATACAATATATGGTTTATCATATGAACTATCCCCAGTTCTAAAGTCTAATGAATCTTCATATGGATCGTTATCCGTATCAAAAGCAAGTCTTAATCGATACTGGGTAAAAGGTCTTTCATTAACTATATCATCCAGAACAAATTCAGTAACATCTATCGTCCGCCATCCTACTTCTGGTGTGTCACTAATTATTCCAATGAAATTGAGTGGAGACAGGAAGAAATCAGTTTCATCCAGGCTATATCCATAATCAAGATGCTCGATAAGACATGGTGGTTCAATGATACCGGATTGCATATTAAATTGAGGGTAAACTCCAGAAACACCATCTCCATATGACATATCTTGATTAATAAAAAATGTAGCACTATTAAGAACATAATTTTCCTGTATAGAAGGTAGTTGAAATGCAAAAAAAGATCTATTGAAGAAATAATCCCATAATAACGCACTATAATAATCACCCGCTATTCCAATAAGTGAATTAGCTCCTATCCCAAAATAACCTAATCCAGGACTATGGGTGATAGTTCCATCAAGGTATGGTATGCTATATAGTGTATCAATTATTGTATCTGCGGAGAGAATGGACCCTGGAATGAACAAGAATAGTAAAATAATAAGGGTACTGATTATTGATTTTAGGTTTCGATTATTTGTAATTCTATACATATTATCTCCGTTAAACTTAGGCATACTCTATCATTATTTGATATTTATAATTTTCTGAAAGATTTAAAACAAGAGACGGTTGATCTTAAGAAGTTGTCAATTTCTTTTGTAAGTAAAAGTTGCAGCGATTTGGCAAAAACAATCCTCTTGAAACAAGATAACGTACTTGGTGAAAATTAATAACTTGAACGAGTTTTTCTATTAAACAAAGTTTAAATTATTAACTAAGCAACCTATTTGAGAATGTAAAATCATTAATTCTCTGCTATCAAAAAAGATTTGACACTATGACTTCAAAAACAGAAGTTTGACTCTTTTCTCTCTTAAATTTTTTAAGAAGAGAATAATTTGTTTTTTGGGAGTTCTATGAGAATTTTAAATTTTGGAGATTGTATAAAAAATGGAAAATATATATTGCACTCCAAATTTAAAAGCGTTCATAATTACATAAGTAACAATGAGATCGTATCTCTAGTTTCTTATAAAATTGGTAACGGACCTAATAATATTGTATTGAATAATTTTCCACATCAAGCAGAACAAACACTTGTCGTATCCAATTCAAAAATTTCAATCGGAAATAATGCTCTTGAAATTGACCCGATCAAATCATATCCAAAAAAATACATTTATATAGCTGATATATCAGAATTGTTATCTAAAATAGAAATATTATTAGATGAAATCTCTGACAAAATATCTCCTCAAAGTCTAGGGTTTTTACTATTTTCTGAAAATGAAAAATTCTTCCAAACCTCTTTTGAGAAGGCATTTTTTAAACACGTAAAAGATTCAGTGCAAAATATTACTTTAGAAAATCTTCCAACAATTACCAAAAACATGAAAGGTGTTGGATTCGGTCTGACACCCAGTGGAGATGATTTTAATTGCGGAATTTTGTATGCTTTAAATTATCTTAATCAAATCATGAGTAATAAATTTTCTGAGATTACTGAAGAATGTTATTTGAATTCTATCGGTAGCAATTTAATTTCAAACACATTCCTAAAATTTTCGTATTCAAATAAGTATTATGAAAATTTTTATGAATTATTAAAAGCATTAAAATATAATAAAAATAAAATTTCACATCATGCTAATAAAATAATCAGTTCCGGGCATACATCCGGGTCTGATATGTTAACAGGATTTATTCTGACTATAAAGGGAGTTCTAAATGATAAAAGGTATAGTTAAAAAGGGTGAGTATTTTGATTCAGTGAGTCTTATGATCGTGGGAAAAGATATCGCTCAAATGGATTATGTACAAGATGCAACTGTGGTGATGGCAACTCAGGAAAATAAATCAATTCTCAAAACTGCCGATCTTTATCTGAACGAATTTGAAAAATATGATGATACGGATCTATTGATCGTAATAAAATCTGATCATCAAGATAAGTTTGATGAGATATTTGAAAATGTGGACAAATTTTTAAGTGAGATCAGAAATAAAAAAGATGACCAAGGATCATTCACTCCCAAAAGTCTTGATGGTGCAATTAAGATTCAGCCGGATTCGAATCTTTCTCTCATTTCCATAGCCGGGAGATATGCAGGAAATGAAGCAATGAAGGCTTTAAAGAAAGGCTTGAATGTAATGCTCTTTTCTGATAATGTTCCGCTGGAAACAGAGATCGAACTTAAAAAATATGCACTTGCACATGATCTTATAATGATGGGACCAGATTGCGGGACAGCAATTATCAATGGTGTTCCATTGGCATTTTCTAATGTAGTGAATAGAGGAAACATTGGCATTATTGCAGCTTCAGGAACTGGTTTGCAAGAAGTTAGCTCAATTATTTCTGAAGAGGGTTTTGGTATTTCACAAGCAATTGGAACCGGTGGTCGTGATATAAAAGAAAAGATTGGCGGGATGATGTTCATCGCTTCTTTGGAAGCACTAAAAGATGATGATGAGACAAAGGTGATCGTTCTTGTTTCCAAACCACCGCATCCTACTGTTCTTAAAAAGATAAACTTTAAACTCAAAAAAATTTCCAAACCGGTTGTCAGTATTTTCCTCGGTGCAGATAGAAGTTTAATAGAAGAAAGCGGTGCTATTGCAGCGGAAACTTTAGAAGAAGCTGCTCTCTTGGCTTGTGCAATTTCTGATAACTTAGAAACTTATAAAGTAGCAGAATTTTTAGAAGAGAGAAGAGCAAGTTATGGATCTATTGTTGATAAGGAAGTTGAAAAGATTTCTTCGGGAAGAAAATACATTCGTGGATTATTCAGCGGTGGAACTCTTTGCGATGAAGCTCAGATCATTCTGGAAAAAGATATTGAAAACATTTTCAGTAATAGATCTGGCGATAAAAAATTTGCCTTAGCAGATTCATGGTTAAGCAAAGAGCATACTTTGGTCGATCTGGGTGAAGATGAATTTACGGTTGGACGTCTGCATCCAATGATGGATTTTGATCTGAGAAAGAAGAGAATACTGCAGGAAGCACAAGATAAAGAAACTGCAATAATTTTATTTGATCTTGTGTTAGGATATGGGGCAAATATTGACCCTATAAGTGAGATCCTTCCAATAATTAAAGAAGCACAAATAATTGCTCCTGATATCTCATTTATCTGCTCTGTAACGGGAACTGAACAAGATCCACAAAATAAAAATAAGGTAATTGAGATATTAGAAAAGAATGATATTCTTGTTATGCCATCGAATACCGCGGCGGCAGAAATTGTTAGCCTTATTATAAAAAAAATCAATATATAGCGGAGGAGATATGAGTTTTAAAAAGTTATTTGATAGAAAAATTGAAGTAGTGAATATTGGGCTTGATTCATTTAGAGATGACCTTGAAAAGCAGGGAGAAAAAGTTGTTAATGTAGAATGGACACCTCCAGCTAATATTGATGACGATGTCCTACAAATACTACAAAAAAATAAAACTATTATTAAAAAAGCCAATGAAAAAGCATTGGAAATCATTCTAAATGGAAAGCCATACTTAGTAGGACTTGATATAGCAAGAAATGTTATACCCGGCATGAAAGATAATCTACTGTTACATTCTGGTCCTCCTATAACATGGGATAGAGTTAGCGGCCCGATGAAAGGAGCAATGATAGGAGCTATTATCTATGAAGGGAAAGCAAGAAATTTCGATGAGGCAGAAAAGGTGGCAGCTGCTGGAGAATTTGAATTCTCTCCTTGTCACGAGCATGAAACGGTTGGTCCAATGGCTGGTGTAGTTTCTGCTTCTATGCCTGTATTTATTCTTAAAAATGAAGAGTACGGTAATTATGCCTATTGCACTTTGAATGAAGGTTTAGGAAAAGTACTCCGCTATGGTGCTTATGATAACGAAACAATAGAAAGGCTAAAATGGATAGAAAATGAACTTTATCCAACTTTGAAGAACGCTGTAGAATTTTTAGGAAAAATTGACCTTAAAAATATTATTGCTCAAGCACTGCATATGGGAGATGAAGTTCATAATCGTAATAGAGCCGGTACATCTCTTTTTTATAGAGCTATTGCACCTGCAATTGTACAAACTTGTGATAAACAAAATGTAGTTGCTAAAGTTCTTAATTTCATAAATGGGAACGATCATTTCTTCCTGAATCTTTCTATGCCAGTTGGGAAAGTAACTTTAGATGCTGCACGAAATATAAAAAATAGCAGTATCGTTGTCGCAATGACTAGAAATGGAACAGATTTCGGTTTGCAGTTAGCAGGAACAGGAAATTCATGGTTTGTTGGAAAGGCACTTGTTCCCGATGCTCTCTACTTCCCGGGATTTACAAAAGATGATGCCAATCCTGATATTGGTGATAGCTCGATTACAGAAACTGTTGGGCTTGGTGGATTTGCCATCGCTGCCTCTCCAGCAATAGTTCAGTTCGTGGGTGGAACTGCTAATGATGCAGTTAATTACACTCTGGCCATGTATGAAATAACTTTTGGTGAAAACAATATGTACCAGATCCCATATTTGAACTTCCGTGGAACACCCACTGGGATAGATGTGACAAAAGTTGTAGAAAAAGGATTAACACCATTTATAGATACTGGTGTTGCCCATAAAGACCCAGGAATAGGACAGGTTGGTGCCGGTGTATTAAGCGCACCAATGGATCCATTTATCAAAGCAGCAATAGGTTTAGCTGAACAATTAAGAAAATAAATGAATATAGAAAATAGGGTTGTTTTGCCTCACCTCGATTCTTTCCTAATGAAGAGGAAGTTATTGTACTCCTTCTCCTTGACAGGAGAAGGCTGGGATGAGGTGGATAATATGAAATTGAAAAAATAAATAAAAGGAGAAAATTATGAAACCACAAGAATTTTTAGAGTTTATGGACAATGTAAAAGTACACGATTTAACACAGAGATTAAGTATTCACACACCACCATGGCCAAGTTATATGCCATTACAAATTCAATATTTTAAGAGATTAGCCGGAGCTCATATGGGACAAGGTGCAAATGGACAGATCATTCAAACCAGTAACCATGTTGGTACACATATTGATGGTCAGATTCACTTTTTTGCGAGTGGAAAAACAATCGGCGAAGTACCAATACATGATTGGATCGGAAAAGGAGTAGTTGTGGATATTTCTGATGAAGTTTCAGATTATTCACTTTATTCTCCTGAAATGTTGATGAAAAAAGCAGAAATCAAAAAAGGTGACATTCTCATCATTAATACCGGCTACCATAGATATAGCTGGGATCAACCTGAATCTGATGAAATTCGCTATTTCATAAAACATCCGGGGCCAAGTCCGGAATTTCATGAGTGGGCTTTGGATATGAAAATTAAGTGGATTGGAGTTGATTGCGGTAGTGCAGATCATCCAATGAATACAATTATTCGTGATTGGCATCCTAAAGAGTTTATTAAAGCTGAAAAAAAATTGATTGCAGATTATGGAAAAACATGGGAAGAAATGTTCCCGATTGACGAATATTATCAGGTCATGCATCTTAATCTATTCCCAAAAGGATTACTTCATGCCGAAAATTTGGGCGGAGAGCTTAACCAAGTAAATAACAAACGCGTATGGATAGGATTATTCCCATTACGTGGTATTGAATTAGAATCTTCTATGTGCCGTATAATCGCCATGGAAGCATAATAAATTGTTAACCTCTACAGAATTTCTGTGGAGGTTTTTTCTGTAATATAAAATTACAATAAATATAATTAAGGAGTTATTATGGCTATCTTAAACGACTTTAAATATTATAAGCCACAAGAGATAAATGAAACCTTGCAATTGCTTTCAGAATTTAAAGAAAATGCAAAAATCCTGGCAGGTGGGACAGATCTTATTGTTCATTTAAAAGAAGATCTGGTAAAAACTGAAAATGTGATCGATATTAAAGGAATAACTCAATTAAATAAAATTGATATCTCTAAAGATAATATTTTTTTAGGTTCAGGAGTTACATTTACCGAAATTATTGAATCACCCGAACTTAAAGATAAATTACCGATTTTGTGGGAAGCAAGTAAAAAAGTTGCTTCGATTGGAATTAGAAATCGAGCAACTGTTGTTGGGAATATTTGTTCAGCAGTTCCCAGCCTTGATTCTGCACCAGCACTGCTTGTGTATGATGCAGAAATAGTTGTTCAGAGTAAAAATGGCAAGCGAAATATTTCTATTCATAATTGGTTTACAGGTCCAAAACAAACAATTCTCAAGCCGGAAGAACTGGTTTTGGGAATAAATATTCCAATTACAATTCATGCAGGTGTTTATGAAAAATTAGGACGTTATAGAGGTGAGGATCTAGCTCAAGCTGGAATTGGAATTTTCGTTGATGAAATAAAAAACTACAGATTTGCTTATTGTGCTGTTGGTCCTGTTCCTAAACGAATGAAAAAGCTGGAAGATTTCCTGCAAGGTAAAGAAATTTCGGATAAATTACTGGAAGAAGCTGCAGAGCTAATTCCAAATGAAATATCCCCAATTTCTGATATCCGTTCTTCGAAAGAATATAGAATCCACATGATGAAAGTAATGTTTAAACGCGGATTACAGGAATCTGTGGTAATCTTGAAAGGTGGTAGATCATGAAAAAGATAATACTAAAAATAAATGGTGAATTACGAAGTGTTTATGTGGAACCTGAAGAAATTTTGTTGGATGTTCTGCGTGAAAAACTTGGTGTAAAAAGCCCTAAATGCGGCTGTGATCGGGGAGATTGCGGAGCATGTGCAGTTTTATTGAATGGTAGAAGTGTACGTAGTTGTCTTGTTCTTGCAATCGAAACTGATGGTCAGGAAATTGTTACCGTTGAAGGTATCTCAAAAGACGGATTGAATAAAGTTCAAAACACTATGCTCGATAAGAATGCATTTCAATGCGGATTTTGCGCACCTGGCATGATAATATCAACAACAGAATTAATTGAGAAAAATCCTCATCCAAATTTAGAAGAGATCAAAGAAGCACTTTCTGGAAATTTATGTAGATGTACTGGTTATTTACCAATTTTAGAATCAGTGCAGGAAGCAACTAAGGAGGAACATCATGAATGATTTGAAATACGTTGGAAAACCATCAGTTCGAATTGATGGTAAAGAAAAAATATCGGGAGCAACACGTTACACAGATGATCTTGAATTTGGCCCAAATTTACATTTTGCTGCAATTGTGGAAAGCACTGAGGCACATGCTAAAATACTAAGTATAGATACAACTGAAGCAGAAAACTTTCCAGGCGTTGTAAGCGTTTTCACTGGCAAGGATTTTCCTTTTAAATTCGGTTTATACATGAAAGATAGATATATTTTCGCAATGGATACAGTTCATTACGTTGGACAGCAAATAGCAGCAATTGTAGCAAGAGATATAAAAACTGCCCAGAAAGCTGCAAAGCTTGTGAAGGTAGAATACAAACCATTACCAGCAATCTTTGATCAAATGGAAGCATTAAAAGAAGATGCAATTATTATTCATCCAGATTTGGGTGAGTATCCGCATGTCCCATGGTTCTTCCCACAGGCAAATACTAACATTGCCCATTGGCGTAAAACCAGGAGAGGTAGCATAACAAAAGGATTTGAAGATGCAGACTATATTCTAGAAGACACATATACCGTTCCCAGATATGCACATTGCCCTTTGGAAACTCATGTAGCTGTTGGACTTTGCGATCTCTCAGGTAGATTAACAATATGGGCTTCATCACAATCACCGCATACACAAAGAAATCTATTTGCAGAAAGTCTTGCTCCACTCGGATTTACACATAAAGATGTGAGGGTAATTGCTCCACCAATCGGAGGAGGATTTGGTGGAAAAGCAGGTGTTTCCATGGAAATTTTGGCAGCAGCAATTGCAACAAAAGTTAGAGGAAATCCTGTAAAAATAATCTGGTCTCGCGAACAGGAATTTTATAATACTTCTCAACGACTAGGTGTAATTGCTAAGCTTAAGATAGGCGTAAAAAATGATGGTACATTTACTGCAATTGACCACAAACTTTATTGGGATACAGGAGCTTCTGCAGAATATGGAGCAAATGTGGTTAATGCAATTGGACTTTCAGCAATTGGTCCTTACCGGTTCCATAATATTTCTATAGATTCAGTTTGTCTTTATACTAATCTTCCACCTTGTGGAGCATATCGTGGATTTGGATATTCTGAGTTTATGTTTGGTTTAGAATCACATATAAACAGAATTGCAGATCATTTAAAAATTGATGCGGTAGAGATAAGAAAAATTAATGCGATCAAAGAAAACGATACTCTGGCTTACGGAGTTCCTATGAATCCAAATGGTCTTATAGAGTGCATCGATAAAGTTACAAAAGAGATCGAATGGGGAAAAGAGGTAAAATCTGAAAATCCTAATATCAAAATTGGAAAAGGATTCTCTCTTATTTGGAAAGCTCCCGCCATGCCCCCTAATGCTTCATCAGCAGCATTTTTAAAATTCAGCGAAGATGGAAGTATAAATATTTTGGTTTCAGGAATGGATATGGGACAAGGTTATCTCACTGTGATGGCACAAATCGCTGCAGAGATCCTGGCAGTTCCAATTACAAAGATCCGTACAGAAAATCCTGATACAGACAGAAATCCATACGAATGGCAAACCGTAGCATCTCATGTAACATGGTCTTGCGGAAATGCAGTTCGAAAAGCTGCTATAGATGCCAGAGAACAGATATTTGATGTAGTTTCTAGAACTCTTTATCTTCCAAAAGATATGCTATTTTTAGAAGATGAGAAAGTGAAGTGTAAAACAAAACCAAGCTTTGAACTTCCATTAAAAGATTTTGTGATCAATGGAATTCAAGCAGAAGACAGCACTTTCAAAGGTGGCCCGATAATGGGACATGGAATTTTCATGCCAGAATATACATCTGCTGACAGCGATCCCGAAACGAGTCAGGGCGGTCATCCGAATGTTCATTATACAGTTGGTGCTGCAGCAATTACTTTGGAAGTGGATAAAGATAGCGGTGAAATGCACATAAGAAAAGCAGTAGAAGCCATTGATGTGGGAAAAGCTATAAATCCTTCATTAGTAAAAGGACAGATCACAGGTGGACTTTTGCAGGGTCTCGCTACAGTTTTGTATGAAGACATGCGATTTGATGATAAAGGTAAAATGCTTAATCCAAACTTCACTGATTATAAGATCCCTACTGCAAAAGATGTTCCCGATGAGATTGTTCCGATAATTGTGGAAGTTCCTCAACCCGATGGTCCTTTTGGTGCTCGTGGCGTAGGTGAACACACAATGATCCCTGCAGCTCCGATGATCGCAAACGCTGTTAATGATGCACTTGGAATCAGGATAAAATCTATGCCGATCACAAAAGAAAAGGTTGCACTGGAAAACTTAAAGAAGAAGGAAAAAATAAATGTCTAAACCATTAGAAGGAATTAAAATTCTGGATCTTTCCCGTATTCTTGCTGGTCCCTACGCTACAATGTTACTACGCGAACTGGGGGCAGAGATAATTAAAGTGGAAAGACCTGGAGACGGTGATGATGCTCGTTATTATGGCCCTTTCAAAAATGGACAAAGTGTTTACTTTATCAGTATAAATAGGGGAAAAAAGAGCATTACGATAAATTTAAAATCTCCTGAAGGAATTAAAATCATTAAAGAGATGGTGACAGAATTTGATATTCTTATAGAAAACTTTCGTCCCGGAACTATGGAAAAACTTGGCATTGGATATGATATACTAAAAGAGATAAATCCTAAGTTGATTTATGCTGCTACATCCGGTTTTGGTCATACAGGTCCCGAATCTCATAAACCTGCATATGATATGTTAGTGCAAGCAATGGGTGGGATGATCAGTATTACCGGTTGGGAGAATATGCCTCCAACCAGAGTGGGAATGTCTATTGGTGATATTGGAACAGCCCTGTTTACATCCATTGGAATAAATGCAGCCCTTTATCAACGAGAAAAAACAGGAGTTGGACAAAAGGTTGATATTGCAATGCTAGATTGTCAGATTGCTTTATTGGAAAATGCTTTGGTCCGTTATCAAGTTGACGGAAAACCACCACAACCGGTTGGAAATCGACATCCAACGATCACACCCTTTCAAGCATTTAAAGCAAAAGATAAGTATTTTGTTCTTGCTCTGGGAAATGATAATCTCTGGAAGAAATTCTGCAATGTGTTTGGTAGAGAAGATCTACTTACTGATGAGAGATTTCTTACAAATGACGAGAGAACAAAAAATCGGAAAATTATTATTCCAATCTTAGAAAAGATCTTTATTGAAAAAAAGGCAATTGAATGGACTGAGTTTTTTGATAGTCATGGAATTCCTAGCGGACCTATAAATTCTATGGATAAGGTTATAGAAAATAAGCAGCTTCAATCAAGAAATATGTTCGTGGAAGTAAATGATGAAAAAGCTGGTAAAATTAAAATTGCCGGTAATCCTATAAAAATGTCAACAATTCCCGAAGAGATAACTCGTCAAACCTCGCCGAAGATAGGAGAGCATACAAATGAGATTCTTAGGAAGTATCTAGGATTTGATGAGGAAAAAATTAAACAACTTAAAGATGATGGTGTAATATAGATGAAGTTCATTTCTGAATGTTCTTTATCTGAAATAATTTCTCAATTACAAAATCAAGAGATAACTCCAGAGTATTTGATTGATGAACTCTGTGATAAATTGGATAGATGGGATTCTAAAATAAAATCATTTCTACCGGAAACTAACAGACGGGGACGTTTACAGCAAGATATAAATAAGCTTTATCATAAATTTCCTGATCCACAAAATCGACCAATCTTATTTGGAATTCCAATCGGAGTCAAAGATATCTTTCATGTTGATGGCTTTGAAACAAAAGCAGGATCGAATTTACCTTCACAAATTCTTCAAGGTAAGGAATCTGTTGCTGTTATCAAGCTAAAGCAAGCTGGTGCTTTGATCATGGGAAAAACCGTTACTACCGAATTTGCATATTTTCATCCCGGGGCTACTTGTAATCCACATAATTTTGATCATACTCCTGGTGGTTCAAGTAGTGGGTCAGCAGCAGCTGTTGCTGCTGGATTTTGTCCTTTAGCATTGGGAACTCAAACTATTGGTTCAATTTCTCGTCCTGCTTCTTTTTGTGGAGCCATTGGTTTTAAACCAAGTTTTGGTAGAATTTCTACTGATGGGGTGATCCCATTTTCAAAATCTGCTGATCATATCGGTTTTTTTACTCAAGATCTAAAAGGAAGCGAAATTATTGCTTCAATTCTATGCGAGAATTGGAAAATTGATATACCTGAAATCAATAGAAAACCTGTATTAGGAATTCCAGAAGGAAAATACTTACAGCAAGCTTCACCCGAAATACTCTCAACTTTTTGGAAAACTGTAGATAATTTAAAACAAAAGGGATATACAATAAAATCCATTCCTGCTTTAGATAAGATCAATGAAGTCAATGATAAGCATAAATTGATGAATGCTGCAGAATTTGCAGAAGTTCACAAAAAATGGTTTAATGAATATGGAGACAAATATCATCAAGTCTCTATTAACTTGATAGAAAAAGGAAGAAGTGTTTCAATTAAAGTTTTAAATAATGCGATTAATGGCAGAATTCAACTCCGTGAAGAATTGGAACAATTACAGAAGGAAAACGGAATTGATCTCTGGATTTCTCCTTCTTCTGTTACAACTGCTCCCTATGGCTTGAATTCTACCGGAGATCCAGCAATGAATCTTCCATGGACTTATGCAGGTGTTCCAACAATCTCAATTCCATTTGAACTATCTGACAAACTGCCTTTTGGAACACAATTTGCCGGAAATTTTAATGAAGATGAAACTTTATTCAAACTAATAAAAAAGATCGAATGAATGAGAATCTAATATCGAAATCAAGATCTTTCGCAAAGGAATTAAGAGAAGAATATTTCCATGAAATAGTTTTTTTCTTGCCAATGAATTACATTTCTTTTCTTTTTGCGATATTGAAAAGTTAATTTATTAATTAAGGTACTAATGAATAATTATTCATTAGATTGATGTGTAAATAATAACAAGGAGTTTTTATGAAAGATCTTAATGGCAAGAATTTTGTTCTTGGTTTTCAGCACATGTTCGTAATGTTTGGTGCTACTGTTCTAGTACCATTAATTACAGGACTTGATGTAGGTGTAACACTTTTCGCAGCAGGTATTGGTACACTCTTGTTCCACGTTCTCACAAAATTTCAGGTACCTGTATTCTTAGGCTCTTCTTTTGCTTTTATTCCAGGGATTATTGCAGTATCTACCGCAGATGGTGGTTCATTACCTGAAGCATTAGGTGGTATTGTAATCGCTGGTCTGTTGTATGTAGTTGTAGCTATTATTTTTAAATTTATTGATGCCCGTATATTGCACAAGATCCTGCCGCCATTTGTTACTGGTCCTATTATCATCCTTATTGGTTTGATTTTGGCACCGGTTGCTATCAATAATGCTAACGGAACTTATGCAGCTGGTATTGTAGAAAATATCGGTGTAAATGGCTGCTGGCTTGTTGCATTATTTACATTTGCAGTTGCGGTTTTCGTTAAAGTCTTCTTTGAAAAAACAGGAGCAAAATTATTATCAATGCTTCCTGTTCTTGTTGCTCTTATCGCCGGATATATTTTTGCTATTATCCTTGGGATTGTAGATTTTTCTGCTGTACAAAAAGCTGCCTGGTTTGGTTTACCGAAATTTTCTCTGCCGGTATTCTCCACACGCTCAATGTCAATAATTGTGCCAATAGCAATTGTTACTATTGTAGAACACTTTGGTGATATTCTTGCTATCGGTAATGTGGTTGGAAAAGACTTTATTAAAGAACCCGGTATTCATAGAACATTATTGGGTGACGGACTTGCTACATCTCTTTCCGCTATGATCGGTGGTCCTGCCAATACAACTTACAGCGAGAATACAGGTGCTGTTGCTCTTACAGGAGTTTTCAATCCTGTCATCATGAGAATTGCTGCTGTATTTGCTATTATACTTTCTTTTGTACCTAAATTTACCTCAATCATTGGTACTATTCCTGGTCCGGTTATTGGTGGAATTTCTATTCTTCTGTTCGGTATGATCTCAGCAATCGGTATTAAGAATATGGTTGATCACAAAGTAGATTTCACTAATGCTAAAATACTTATGATAACTGCTGCAATGCTTGTCTTGGGATTGGGCGGAGCTGAATTTACTATTGGAAATTTCCATTTAGTAGGGCTTGGTCTTGCTGCTGTTGTTGGTATTATTCTTAATCTCATATTGAACTTCGGTGAAATAAAAAAGAAAAACATATAATAAAGCTATTAACTCATAAAGTAAAAGACCATTTCCGTTTATGGAAATGGTCTTTTTTATATCTGGTAGCACAAGAAGAATCGAATGAGCCTATGGCTCACAAGCTTTACCAGCCTATGCTGGTTCACCAGCAAACCAAAGGCTTATAAACCTATGGCTGGATCTGACCATCTTCAAACTTATCAAGCCAAGCTCTACCCGCTCCACTTTTGAGGTATTTTTCATATTGTCTGGCAGTTTTATAATTTGGAAATTCTTTTGTATAAATTAGTTTAAATTCACCAATTATTTGACTTCCTTTTGATGATTTTCGTTTATGCTCGGTTAATCTTCGTTCAAGATTATTTATTAGACCAACATATCTCTTTGTACCCTTCAAAACGTAAACAGTTATCGAAATCATCTTCTTAAAATAAGAACGCCATCCTGCTTCCGCAAAATGGCGTCTATCTGGCTTGCCATTCGAAGCTTATGAGCTTTCGAATAAGCAAAGAATGGTGGGCCCAAGAGGAATCGAACCTCTGACCGTCCGGTTATGAGCCGGAAGCTCTACCAACTGAGCTATAGGCCCCACTTAATAATTATAAGACTGTAAAAACAAATTTACCCGATTTTATGTCAAGAATTTCTTAAGGTACAAATTATTTCACATTGAAGTTCTCTATGAACTTCTCCAGAACATGACTTCTGGTCGGATGACGTAGTTTACGCAAAGCTTTATCTTCGATCTGACGAATCCTTTCACGAGTGACACTGAAGATATTTCCAACCTCTTCCAGAGTTCTATGATAACCGTCATCAATTCCAAAACGCAATCTAATAACTCTTTCCTCACGTGAAGTTAGAGTTCTGAGAACATCATCAACCTGCTTCTTGAGAAGAGTTCTCTCTGCCATTCTTTCCGGAGAAATCGTAGATTTATCCTCAATGAAATCACCGAGAAGACTATCTTCATCTTCATGACCAATTGGATTATCCAACGAAACAGGTTCTTTGGTTATCGCCAAAATACTCTTGATTTTTTCAACTGGAAGATCTAGTTCTGTTGCAATCTCTTCCGGATATGGTTCTCTTCCAAGTTTCTGCAGTAATTTTCTGCTTGCTCTTTTAACTTTATTTATTGATTCGATCATGTGAACAGGGATCCTGATAGTTCTTGCCTGATCTGCTATTGCGCGTGTTATTGCCTGCCTTATCCACCAGGTGGCATAAGTACTAAACTTGAAACCCTTGCGATAATCATATTTCTCAACCGCACGCATAAGTCCGGTATTACCTTCCTGAATTAGATCAAGAAAATCTAAACCACGATTATTATAACGTTTAGCAATACTAACAACCAAACGAACATTGGCTTCGATCATATCATTCTTAGATCTCTCTTTCATCTTCTCACCACGTTCGATCTCATCCAGCAGATCAACCATTTCATCGGCTGTCATACGTGTTTCAAGCTCTACACGACGAATTTTTCTTCTGGCATTTTTGATCTTACGCAACGTCTCAACAAATACATCAGGTTCTACTTTTGTTTCTTCAAAAACTAGTTTATAAT
>JAOZPK010000117.1 GCA_029932755.1 Candidatus Cloacimonadota bacterium
GGACAAGTGTGAAGTGAGACCATTAAAGCTGCTAAATCGGAAATACTGATATTTACGGCTAACTTCTCTAAAACAGAAATTGCATGAGTGTAACTTGCACCTCTGGCAAATACGCGTCTTGGAAATTTGCTTCCGTCTGAAACAACATAAAAACCATGTTCTCCACGAGTTGATTCCGCTTTTATATAAGTTTCTCCTGCAGGAATTTTCCAATGCAGAACATTGGGAAGCTTAGCTTGAATTTCACCCTTTTCGGGTATGCGATCAAGTATTTGAGAAATCAAATCTAAACTTTGATGTATCTCTCTATATCTTACCTCTGCTCTTGCGTAAGCATCTCCAACCGTAGAAGTAATCATTTTCATATCTAATTCACCATATTTTACATAAGGATTATTTTGGCGAACATCATATTCTTTACCGCTGCCTCTGGCATTGGGACCGACAATTCCATATTCATCTATCATTTCTGGGGTAATTATTCCCAAACCCTGTAATCGTGATTTTATAATTGAATTATTAAAGAAAGTCTTTTCAACATCAATCAGTAATTTTCTGGTTCTTACGATCAAATCTCTAGCATTATCCTTAAAACCTGTTGGTAAATTTTTCCTTACTCCGCCCGGGATCATATACATATGATAAACACGTCCACCGGTCATCTCTTCAAACAGGTCTAACCAGAAATCACGCATTCCGATGGTCCATTGCCCGATTGCACCCATTCCAAGTGAGTTTGCCTGACCGCCGATCCACATCAGAAAACTTCCGAGACGAGACATTTCCAAATTCAAGGTACGAAGCCACATAGCTTTTTCAGGAATTTCAATTCCCGCAAGATCTTCTACTGCTGCAGAATAGCAGTATTCATTTGTGTCCGGCTCGGGAACACAAATTCGATTTACAATGGTAAATCCTTGAATATATTTTCTACGCTCCAGCAGTTTTTCAAAAGCACGATGCAGATATCCCACGTGAGTTTTTGCATCAACGATCTCATCACCGCTCACAATGATCTCAACAGACATATTTCCGGTTACTCCCGGATGTTGAGGTCCTTGCCAAATCTTGGTGAACTTTTGTGAATCAAGATCAATTACAGGTTTACCATTTCCCATTTCAGGGAATTTAGATCTATCTGCCTTAAAATTTTCATAATTACTTTTTGATATTTTATCCATCTTTCCTCGCAATCACAGGAGATTTTGCAAAATCTTTATAAAGTTTCTTTTCCATATATTTTTTTGGATCATTAGTAGATCTTCCCGGACGTTGATAGAATGTCTTAGTAGAATATTCTAAAGTGTCAAAATCTCTTCTCATGGGCGGCATTTCTTCCCAGCCTTCCAGCACGAAAGATTCATCAACTCGTGGTGAGTCAGGAAAATTGATTCCGAACATTTCTTTAAGTTCACGCTGATATTGCCAGGCATGTTTCCATAATTTATGAATTGATATCATTTCGGCATTATCGCGCTTGATTAGAACCCTTACAGCAAAATTTGTTTTATGTTGGAAACTATAAAGCATATAAGTGAGTTGAAATTGATTTTCTTCAATGCGATCAACAGCTTGCAGGAATGCAAGATGAGTGAATTCAGCATAATCTTTCAAATAGGTTAAAACAGATATGATCTGTTTTTTTTCAACATTTATAAAATAGAGATCATCTCTCTTTTTTTCGATATTGCTTACAGCAAAATTTTGTTCCAGGTTTGTTAAAATATCTTTCATTCTATCTCCTACCAGTTGTAATCCGGCATATTCCAATCTTTAATTATCTTTTTCTGATTTTTCTTATACCAATCGAAATTTTCTGCATATTTGTTCATACCGTCACATTTTCCTGCGATGATCATTTTCTTCAATTTCTGGAATCCGGCAATTAAAGCTTCCGGACGCGGCATGCAGCCTGCAACATAAATATCCACAGGAATGTAGTGATCGAGACGATTTATTGTATAATAACTATCATAGTACATTCCGCCGTTGATCGTGCAGCTTCCCAGAGCAATCACAAATTTTGGTCCCTGCATTTGCTCATAGCTGCGTACAATTCTCTTGATTGTTTTTATGGAAGCGTAACCACCGATAATGAAAACCGAAGATTGTCTTGGTGACGGGCGCGGAGCAATTCCGTAACGAAAAATATCAAAACGGGAGGTCATCAACGGTCGTAATTCGATAGCTCCACAACCGGTTCCGTATCCTAAAAACCAGAGAGATTGAGATCTTGCCCAATTAAAAAATTTCTCGAAATATTTATTTTGCAGATCCACTTTTGATGGTCGAGCATCGCTAAATAGAGTTCGCTCCTTTTCAGTTAGCCCTTCATTTGCCAGCTTCATCTCTTTTTCAATGTTTTTAATATCTTTTTTATTCACATTTACTCCTCAAAAAATATTTTAGCAACTAACTAAACTAACAAGTCGAACAAAAGACAAAAAGTATTAATTTTCTGTTCGTTTAGTCCGTGTTGTTCGTTGCTCATCTTTTCCTCTAAAAATACGCAACTAAAATTATTGATGCAATTCCGATCAGTGTGGGCCATTTCAAGAAAAACCGTATCGATTGCTCAGGGCGAAATCTGGGAAAAGCTGCTCCCACAAAAACAGAGAACATGTAAATCAGGAATGTCTTAGCAATCATAATAAGAAGAGCAACAAATATATTTGGATGAGCTGCACCACCAAAATAAAGATTCATAAAAAGAACTAATTTTGCAGCTCCAAATAATCCTCTATTAGTTTGCAGTGTTGCCAGAAAACTGCTGTTCATTTCTATCGGCGGGCCGATTGGAATTTCTTGCGGAGCCAAAACAATGCTGAACGGAGAATGCATATTCATTCCCAACATAGAGATCATGGCAGCGATCACCGCCAATGGATTGGTAAATAGTGTCCAATTCAGAATTCCACCTTGCTGTGCAGCAACAATATCCGTGATATTCAAAGTATGATATTGAATAGCAATTGCGATCACTGACAATGAAAACGGAACTTCAAAAGAGGACATCTGAGATAGACCTCTCGCAACACCAATTGGAGAATAGGGATGACCGCCTTCTCCCGCACCAAGAGCCATTCCTAATTGACCAAAGAACACGAAATACATTACAAGAAGCAAGTCTCCAGCCATAGAGAAATTAGAAAAAACAACCGAACCAAATATTACAGGAATGAAAAGATATGTTCCAAGTCCGCCCGCTAAACGAAAAACAGGTCCAAGATAAAACATATATCCGTGTGAGATCGCAACACGTTTTCCGTGATTTTTAAAAATATCTATGAACGGCTGCCAAAAAGGAGGACCGTATCTTCCATGAACTCTGGCATATAGTTTACGAACAATGCCTCCCAGAGTTAATCCCCAAATCGTTGCTACGATAACCGAAATTATTGCGTATAAAATTTTTGTTATTATACTCATCTAAACTCCTAAAAATATGTATAAAACTACAATATAAAGAATTATATGCAGCAAATATGTTTGCCCGTTTCCAGTGTATATCTGGCGGAAAAGTCCTCCTAATGAGTTTGACCACTCGCACACAGAATCCCAGAAATTTTGAATTCTGGGTTTGGTAAAACTACCCAGAGCTTTGAAATAATGTGAGTACATGTTGTGAGCAAAATGCGTTGTTTGAGGAGATTCAGGTCTTTCGGCAGCATAGACAATGTTGAATTGCTTCACTTTCTGTGTTCTGCCGTTTAGTAATATTAAAAAAAGTAACGGTACGGCAAATGCTCCCATTGTAACCATCATTATCAAGTTTCCGTTCCAGTTTCCCAAACTGCTTGTAATATTATAACCGTCAATTACCAGCGTTGAATTAAAATAATTACCGACGATCGCATTTAATGGTTTAATGATCAGGTTTGGAAATTTCGAGATTGCCATAATTCCAATAATGAAAATGTATTGAGGAATAATGAACCAAACAGGAGCTTCCTTAATATTCTGATGTTCGTATTTTAATTGTCCCAAGAATATCGCATGAATGATTCTATAAAGGTAGAGGAAACTAACTGCTGAGGCAAAGAATAACACACCAGCTTGTAAGTACCAACCATGTTCGATAAATGAGGAATAGATCAGCCATTTTGCACCAAATCCTGAAAGAGGCGGTACTCCTGAAACTGCGATTATGGAAATCAAAACAGTTATAAAAGATAACGGCATTTTCTTGATCAATCCACCCATTTCATACATTGTTCGGGTGTGTGTACGATAATAGATTCCCGCAATCGCAATAAATAGTGCAGATTTGAACATCATGTGATTGAAAGAAAGATACAAAGCAGAAATCCAACCAAGATGACTTAAAATTGCAATGGAAGCTACAACATATCCAACTTGACTCATACTGGAATATGCCAATAATCTTTTTGCATCCTCTTGAAATGAAGCTAAGAATGCTCCAACAACAGCAGTTAATACTCCAATCCAGCCAATCCAATAAAATATATCAATTGAAGGAGTATGTTTAATATAAGAAATTCCAACCATTAATAATCCAAAAACTCCGGCTTTTAAGAGGATCGCAGAAATAAATGGAGATACATCTGATTCAGCTTCGGCATGAGCTTCCGGTAACCAGATATGAACACCGAGAGAACCTGACTTTATCATAAATCCAATTGATAAAAGAATTGTTGCCGCAATAGGTAAATTAACATTAGAAATTGATTTTATTAAGGCAGAATTCGTTACTAAATCGGGAGCTAAGCTGAACCCTACCATCATCAAATATGCTCCAGCAGTTGAGAATATCAAATATAAAAGAGATGCTTTCTGAGCTTTTTTACCTCTTAGAATTAAAAGAAATGATGAAATTGTCATAAATTCCCAACTCAGGAAAAATTCCAAATATGTGGTTGAAATGAGTAAATTTCCAAAAGAAAAGATCATCATCAAAAGAAAACCATAGAAATTTTCATTCAAACCTTTCCTGTTAAGTGTGGCAATAATATTTACAGCACTTCCGATTAAGAAAATAATCCCAAAGAAAATCTGTAAATTACTTTCAAACGGATAAATAGAATATCCGTAAACCAACACGGCAGCGAGTGACAAAATTCCTTTGATCTTGGAAGGTAAAAAATCCAGTAAATATATAGCAAGAAGAGCAATTAGCGGCAATGATTGAAGTATATTAAAATCGTAATAATATTTCATAATTATAACTGAAATAAATATGGTGATTACGGCAAAAACCATGGTGGGAAACATTTTACTGAATTCGGGTTGAGCTATTGTATCTTCAGATGTATCTTCGCTTTTTAATATCAAAGTAAACCATTTGAATAAATAGACTATTTCGAATAGCGAACCTAATAAAACGGCACCAACTATTAAGAACATTTTACCATGAACCAGTATTTTAATGAATTCCCATTTTGCCCAGAATCCCGGAAACGGAGGTAAACCTGCCAGTGCAAATAATAAAATTCCGAATAGCAATAACAGAATTTTATTGTTTCGTAAAATACCCCAATCTTTAATG
Source organism: Candidatus Cloacimonadota bacterium (assembly GCA_029932755.1). GTDB lineage: Bacteria > Cloacimonadota > Cloacimonadia > Cloacimonadales > TCS61 > Tenebribacter. The sequence continues at coordinate 5,507 of JAOZPK010000117.1, forward strand.
TTGTCCTTTTTCACAATTCCGGTGATCCAGAAAAGTCCGGCTTTTGCAATAAGATGATTAAGGAAAAAACCACCCACGATCAAATAAATTAAAGAATTTGGTGAATGCATCGTAAAAATGAGGCTTGCGGTCAATAATCCCATTTGACCGATGGAAGAATATCCCAAAAGTCTTTTCGCATTCTTTTGCCTTAATCCCATTAGATTTGAGAAAAGGAAAGTTACAACTCCGGCAATTCCAAATATATTGAGGAAATTCTGAGGGAGCAGCGGCATTATTTTATAAAAAACAAAAAATATTGCTGCCGAATTCACAACTGCGATCACAGAAACAAATCCCGAATCGGTCGCTTCATAAACATCGAGTGCCCAGCCATTGGCAGGGAATGGTTTCAATTCGATAAAAACAGCAACTGTTAGAAGAAAAATTGAAATCAAACCAAGATTACTGAAACTACTTAAACGGATAAATTCCAGATTCAGGTTTCCTGTGAAATAATAGATAAAGATAACACCAAGCAAAAAAAAGGTAGAAGTAATTCCACCGGCAAGCATATATTTGAAACCGGCAGAGAATGATTTTCTATTTTCATCGATACTGATTAAAGCGTAAGTTGAAATGGAAACGATTTCCAGAAATACGAACATATTAAAAAGATCACGAGTCATCACCAAACCGTTCAC
>JAOZPK010000118.1 GCA_029932755.1 Candidatus Cloacimonadota bacterium
TCGTCTTCAACTTCCACAACATAATCCGGAATATCATTTGCTGCAATATGTTCTAAAGCATTTGTAGTAACTTTACCTTGCAATACTCTTTTAACAGAAAATGGTAAATTACTAATTCTTTCCGCTTCCAGATTTGCCAAAAGCAAGAAAAGATAAGTCATATTATTGTCTTCCAGAAATTTTTCTACAATTCGTGAATCACCACTATTGTTCATTTATCCTCCATAATACTCTTCTATATTAATATATCTTTCAATTTTATTTTCTTCAGCTTTAATTATTGTTTCAATATCATTAACTGCTTTATTAAGATCATCATTAATTACAAGATACTGAAAATCTCTAATTTCCTGAATTTCTTTTTCTGCAGACTCTAACCTAACTTGAATTACTTCCTTAGAATCAGTTCCTCTTCTCTTTAACCTTTCCAGCCAAACTTCTCTGGATGGCGGAAGAATGAAAATCGTTATGTGATCAACATCTGATTTCATGATCTGCTTTGCGCCCTGTACATCAATATCCATTATGATATTGTTTTTCTTTAGCACATTATTAATGTAACTTTTAGAAGTTCCATACCAATAGCCATGAACTATTGCCGACTCAAGAAAATCACCTGATTTTTTCATCTCCAAAAACTTATCTTCTGAAATGAAATTATAATGAACTCCATCAACTTCGTTGTTGCGAGCTTTTCTTGTTGTGAACGAAACAGAATATTTTATCTCACTATTATCTGCTAATATTTTTGTGAAGATAGCAGTTTTTCCACCACCGGATGGTGAGATGAGAATGATTAAAAATTTACGTTTATTATCCTTGCTCAAAATTGTGTACTTTAGTCTTCTATTAATTGTTTATAATTTCCTGCACTTAGCAGATCTTCAAGTTCATTTTTATTACTAATCTTAACCTTCATGATCCATCCATCTCCAAAGGCATCACTATTTATGGTTTCCGGTGTGTCTTCTAAATCTTCGTTAATTGCAATAACTTCTCCGCTGATCGGAGAGAGAATATCTTCAACAGCTTTCACAGCTTCAATAGAACCAAAACCATCTCCCTTTTCCAAGTTATCTCCAACTTCAGGAAGTTCCACATAAACAATATCACCAAGTTCGTGTTGAGCATAATCTGTAATACCTATCACAGCTTCATCACCAATAACTTCTACCCACTCATGGGTTTCGGTATAGAGCAAATTATCTTTAACCATTATTTCCTCCAATATTTTTTTGCGTTATGCATTCAAACAGCGTTATTGTGTCAAGTCAAGTTTTGTAATATTATAATGTGTAATCAATTAATAATTAATAATATTATACTGAAAAAGAGAATTCTCTATTTTTAAAAAGATCCAAACAAGCCTCAGCCACTTCTACATCGTATAGTATACCCTTCTTAGAAACTATTTCATTCAAAGCATATTCTAATCCTAAAGATGGTCTGTACGGTCGATGAGAAGCTATTGCTTCCACAACATCAGCTACCGAAATAATTCGGGCTTCAATTAAGATTTTATTACCCTTAAGTCCATTTGGATAACCACTACCATTTATTCTTTCTTGATGCTGCAAAACAATTTCTGCTACCGGCCATGGAAAATTGATAGTCGAGAGGATCTCAAAGCCAGCCTGAGGATGTGTTTTGATAAGGTCAAATTCTGCACTTGTTAATTTACCTGGTTTACTCAAGATTTCCGCAGGAACATATATTTTCCCAATATCGTGTACCATTGCTGCAATTCTTAATCCATCAGCTTTAGTTTTTTCTAACCCCATTTTTACTGCAATCGCATTTGCCAAAAGCGAAACTCTCCGCTGGTGACCAGCAGTATAAGGGTCTCTTTTTTCAACTGCTGAGATAAGGCCATTCACAGTTTCTTCCATTAATTCCTGCAAACGATAAAAGCTATCCTTTAATGCAGTTATATCAACGGATACACCCAAAAGGACATCCGGAATATCGGGTGAATCCAGTGGAACTTTTGTAGTTTGGAACCAGATTTTCTTCCCATTTTCTAAAGAAAATGATTCTTCTGGTATTAATACTTTTTTCTTACCATTTATAACATTTAAATCATCTTTTACAATACTCTCTAAATCTACGGTTTTGATCTTTGAATTTGCTATTAATTCCCTATCTGTTTTCCCTATCATTTTTTTTGGTTTTGTATTATATAATTCTGCAAAAGAATCATTAACTATTAAATATTTTCCATCCTTATCTTTAACAAAAATATTATTAGGGACGGTATCAATAACCTTCAATAGAAAATCCCTGTTTTTTCTGAGTCTTTTTTCCATTTTAGATTTATAAAATGCCATCTCTATTGTTGCACGCAATTCTCTATCTTCAAACGGTTTAATTAAGTAACCAAAAGGTGATGATTCTGCGGCTTGCTCTAAGATCTTTTCATCAGAATAGGCAGTTAGGAAAACAATAGGTATCCCAAATTCCTGATAGACCTGTTTTGCTGCTTCAATCCCGTTAATATTGCCTTCCATCATGATATCCATCAGTATCAAGTCTGGTTTTAGTTCTTCAGCTTTTCTAATTGCTATTTCACCGTTGGCAACGATCTCGGGAATTTCATAATTAAATTTTAATAAAGTACTCTTAATATCCTCAGCAATAATCTTTTCATCTTCAACTATGAGTATTTTTCTTTTTCTCATGAAGATTACCTGCTTTTTGCATAATTACGTTTATCGATGTACATTTTGTTATCAGCTTCTTTTATGATCTCTTCAGTACTTTTATTCAATTCAATGTTCCAAAAAGCACTGCCAATGGCAAAATTTACCGGAAATGGAAGTTTACTTTTTTTATTGGAGTCAACGATCTTTTTTTTCAACCTGTTCTCAACAATTTTAACTTCTTTTCCGGTTTGCGGAAGCATTACTAAGAATTCATCTCCTCCACTGCGGATAACATTATCAGTTTCACGTGCCTGAGATACAAGCAGATCAGCTACAAATTTTAATGCTTTATCTCCCATGTTATGACCATGTTCATCATTTATTTTCTTAAGATTGTTTATATCTATTACAATAAATCCAATATCATTTTTGTATCTTTTCGCAAGTTTTACTTCATATTTTATTGCTTGATTATAATAGAGCCTGTTATATACATTTGTAAGCGGATCAATAACTGCTTTCTTTTTAAGAAGGTTCTCATAATCAATTCTTTTTAACGCTTCATTTGTGTGTTTGAAAAGAATATAGAGCATTTCTGCTAATTCATCATTGAAAGCCTCTTCACTACTTGAAACTGCAAAAAAGATATCTTCGTCGCCAATTTTACAACCTACAACCGAACCAACATCCTCCCAGTTTGGTTCAATAGCTGCAAGCTCTAATTGCTTTGAACAGATGTATATACCATTTGAGCTATATACTTTCCCGGCAATACCTTCTGCAATATTATATTTTGCTTTGAATATTGTTAGAGGTTCTTCAGTTTGTAAAACCAACTGGTTCTTTTTTCTTTTGTAAAAAACAAAATCGGAAATACTAAAGATATTTTTCAATGCATTTTCTGTCTCTTTGAAAATGCTTTTCCTACTTTCGCAAGCTGCCATGTCACTAGCAACGCTATGAAGTTTCTCAATTTTATATTTTGCCTCTTTAAGCGCTTTATCTAGTTGTGATTTATGAAGGGCCATCTCTATAGTATAGTACAATTCCTTATCTTCAAATGGTTTCGTAATATAACCATAAGGTGCAGTCAACTTGGCTTTATTGATTCTCCTAGGGTTGGAATAAGCTGTAACATATATCACCGGAATGTTGTATACTTGCTGTATTGTATCGGTGATATCGATACCATCAAGTTTACCCTCCAGCATTATATCAACCAGAACTAGATCCGGTTTGGTTATTTCTATCTTTTGAATTGCAGCTTCTCCAGTTTTAGCAATATCAACGATATTATATCCAAATTTCTCTAAAGTTACTTTTACACCATTAGCAATTATGAGTTCATCTTCAACTATCAAAATATTTATCCGCTTCTTCATTATTTAACTCCAAACGCAATGATAGTAATTTTGCTTCACAAATATTACATAACCAATATTTATAATTTTAACATATTATTGCAAGTTATTTTTATTCTACTGGAAAATTATTAGAGTGTTTGAATTTTTGATAATTTTATTAAGAATGAAAAAATGACATAGATTTGTCATTTTAGCAACAAACATTTCTTCACAGCTTCAGTATTACCATTTACATTAAGCTTATAGAGATAAACACCAGATGAAACCTGCTTGTCCATCTCATCTTTTCCATCCTAAACAGCTGATGTAATGTCATTTTATTGTTTAGTAAAATGTGATAAACATTTTAAACTAAGGCAATGCATAAAAAAACCCGACCAGAGAAATGCTCAAGCCGGGTTCATAAGTTATTTCAAAAGGATCATTTTTTTTGTAGAAGTATAATTACCATTTCTCAATTTGTAGAAATAAATTCCAGATGAAACCGAGTAATTGTTTTCATCGGTGCCATTCCAAACTATAGAATGTTGATCATCAGATATTGAGAATTGTCGGATTTCCTGTCCTTTTAGATTGTAAATTACCAATTCTGTGTTCTTTGTGTAATCTGCGATTGAGAAAGAGATTGTTGTTGTTGGATTAAATGGATTTGGGTAATTTTTTAATTCATGATACGCAATTGATATTTGGTTATCCTCAGCTGAAACCTGGATGTCTCCATCCAGCATATAAACATCATAACCTGTTTCACCTTCTTGCTCAACGAAAAAAAATAATTCACTGTTAGAATTTTTTATAATTTCGAAGGGTGTAATACTTGTATCTTGAAAATGAACAATATTGCCATTTATCCTATCTCTAATCTCAAGTTGATTACTTCGGAAATACATTACAAAATGATTTTCACCATTTACTGGAACACAAGTTGATGATCTGATATAATAGTTATTAATATTGGAATCATTACTATACCATAATAACTCAGAAAAATTAGAATTATAACATCTGTAATGATTTATCGTCCCATCATCAGAGTCTAATGTTCTATAATACAAGGTTAAACCATAATCAATATAATTATCATCATTAAGTGTTAATAAACAATAATTTACTGGATAGTCTTCATATAGTGCGGGATAAGACCATTCAGCATTACCTTGTACGGATAAAACCGGTTGTATCGTACTATACAAGTCATTAGATAGTAGACCTAAATTATATTCCATAGTAGTGCAAGGCCATGCACCAACAGTGGATATACTATTCATTCCTATTGAGATAATGGTCTCATATTCAGGATAGTACAAATATTTTAAACCATAATCATTAATTAGTTCGACAAAATCTAGTTGATTATTCATTAAACTTATTTTACTAGTAAACGTATCTTCAAATTCAACAGAACCAAGATTACTTAATCTACTTCCAATATAGAATAATGAATCAGCATTGGTATTTGATATAATGATATTACTAAATTCATTAACTCGATAATAATTATAGAAATTATATTCTAATGAATCAAGAATAGAAAATGAATCAAAATCATAAAGCTCATATTTAATAGTATTCCCTGCATTATAAGTAAAGAGCATTTTTGTCTCATTATCTTGATCAAATATTAAAAAACTATTACTAACAGTGTCATAAGAATCAATTTGTAATGTATATGATTGTAATGTGTCTCCCTCAAGAGAATAACAAACAATTCTACAATATTCATATCCGCTATAACTAGCAATTAACTCATCAATCCCATCATCATTGTAATCATAAAATTGTAAATGAGCTATTTCATCATTAGAAGCAATTTTTTGAAAACCAAAAACATGTTCAAAATTAACTTCTGAAAATAGTGAGACTGCAAGAAAAAATATATAAAACAATAAAAATAGTTTTTTCATATTTACTTCCTTAGCTTTTGCTTTATTAAGTAGTTCACTCCACCACCATCACTCTCAGAATCCTTTTCCCGGGAGACGCTCTCAGAGCTATTTTTCTTGCTTCCTTTTATTAAGGTGTTTCCGATGATCAAAAATAATATACAAAGTTAAAAAAATTATAAAAGGTAGTGTAATATACCAATAAACAAATAATAATTTTATAAAATTTACTAACAATGCAATTAAACGTAATGAATCATTAATAATTAACTCCTAA
>JAOZPK010000119.1:0-1675 GCA_029932755.1 Candidatus Cloacimonadota bacterium
GTTGCTTGTTCATAAGCTTTGTCTAAATTTTTTCCTTTAGATTTATGTTCAACAAGTAATGTTCCTTTCCAAAATAAATCTACAAAGCCTTGTTTGTCTCCGAGTTTTTTTACAGGTTTTTCAAAAGTTGCAACACGTCTGCGTGATATTCCGAATACATTAAAAAAATCATTCCAAAAGGTGTCTTTCTCCGCTCTTTCTCTTGTTTCATCAATCCACTCTTTTGAAAATTGTAACGCTCTATCTTTTATTTCGTTCCAACTTATTGCCATCGTTCTTTCCTAACCTACATTAACATAACTTAAAAGTGTGGTTCCAAAAACAGTAACAATAAACACTATAATAACTATGTAAATTATACACCAAATCAAGATCGCTTTTGCCCAGTTAGATTTGCTTATGCTCACCCCATCACCATGTGCCCAAACAAACATCATTATTAACCCAATTAATGGAATTGCTGTTACCAGCATAGTTACAAACCATTGTCCGGTGGTTACATGTTCATTGCTTTCTTCTTTCACAATTTGCTCCTTTTTTTGTTTAATTACATAATCGAAAGTGATAACGTCTTGATAATGTGTCAATAATAAAAGAAGTGCAGGAGGAGAGAAAAAAAGTACCTTAGTGCCTGAGTGCCTAAGTGCGAAGTGAGCTGAGGAGTAAAATATGAAATGGGAAATTTTCCTTGTTGTCACTCTGAGAAATTCTTATGAAGGCATTCGACGAAGAGTCTATTCACTCCAGATTCTTCGTGTGAAAAGCAAGTTGAATCTCTCAGAAAGACAGATTTCAGGAATAACAAAAAAAGCCTCTGGTCTATATTATTAAACCAAAGGCTTATAATTTATAGTTTTTTTTTTAATCAAATGCTTTATCAGTAGTCCAAACTTCCCATACTTTTCCAACTAATTCTGGTCCCGGCTTCAGCGTCATTTTGCCAGGTTTCCACCCGGAAGGAGTAGCTTCACTACCTTTGCTGTTCCTAACTAATTGGAAAGCCTGTATCTGGCGCAGAGTTTCATTAACGTTTCTGCCAACAGGTGGTGTGAGCACTTCATATCCCTGCACATTTCCATCCGGATCAATAATAAAACGACCGCGAGTTTCTACTCCGCCAACCTCATCGTATATGCCGTAAATTGTACCGACTTTTCCACCGGCATCAGACATCATAGCATAGGGGACTCCGCCTTTCACCATCTTAGAAAGCTCATTATCATTCCACATTTTGTGTACAAACACACTGTCTACACTCATAGAAAGTACTTCCACTCCGAGCTTTTGAAATTCAGGATATTTATCGGCAACTGCCGATACTTCGGTAGCTCAGACGAAGGTGAAATCGCCCGGGTAGAAACAGAGCACAACCCATTTTCCTAAATAATCTGATAATTTAACATTAATAAATTTTCCTTTTTGATAAGCCGGTGCAGTAAAATCCGGCGCTTTTTGTCCAACTTTTATCATAATTTCCTCCTTCTTAGATTCAATTGGTTTTTCTTTTTGTTCGGTTTTGATATTGTCACCCACGGGACCGCCTGTAGGTCTGGCACAGCCAATTTTCATTTCTTCCGGCATAATAAGTTACCTCTCTTTTTTATTATTTAAGAAGCATATATAACCAAAATTGAAAAAATTAAATTTTATAGTCAATTAGAAAATGATTTAAAGG
>JAOZPK010000119.1:1775-6150 GCA_029932755.1 Candidatus Cloacimonadota bacterium
GCTTTGCCGAAATTAGGAATGAGTAATTAGGAATAATATGAGAATAACAAGGTGAGACAAAAAACAGCTCACTTCAATTTCTCGAAATGAGCTGTTAGTATATAATCACAGTTCTACTTCAATAGTAAACACTTATTCATAGCTTCTGTTTTGCCATTTGCGATGAGTTTATAGAAATAGATCCCGGAGCTAACTGGTTGATCGTTTGAGTCAGTTCCATCCCAAATAACTGAAGATTGACCATTTGATATTGGATATTGGCGGATTCTCTGACCTTTCAAATTGTAGATTCCAATTTCGGTATCTTGTATGTTCTCCATATTTAATTCAAATGAGATCGTAGTTATTGGATTAAATGGGTTGGGATAGTTATTAATGTTTATAACAGTATCCGGCAGTTCCATATCGGTTCCAACAAGAAGTTTTTCTACTACATTAGAGAATGCTGCCTCTGCCTCAATACCATTTGTATATTGTGCAACAATAGCATATTGATACATATCGGGTTCTAGTTGTTCCCAGCCGGTATCGATATAAACAGTTTCGTCAATAACAGTAGAGAGTAGTTCCCACAGGTTAGGATATTGGTTGTTAGATTCCAGGAATCGGAAAACATCATAGTACTCGAGTTCTCTTACAGCAGGTGAATCCCAGGTAAGTGCAACTTCTGTATTTTCTTCATTTATAACTGCAACAACATTACTGGCAGGAAGAGCAGTTTCATTTAAAGTTATCGTTCCCAGATCAATATTTTCTATTCCTACGACCACAGTTTCGGTATATATATCATAACCTTCAAGTGAAATATCCAACACATAATTATCATTCTGCTCAACTTCAGGAAACAAGAAATCTCCATTGGCATCTGTTAACGTTTGGTAGCTTCCAATTCCGTTTAAGTTAACTTCACAATCTGCTAAACCTACTTCTGGTTGGTCACTGCCTACTACATGTCCGCTTAGTTCAATAGTTGTAATAGGATCAGGGATAAAGGCTGCACCGCCGGTTGAATGATAAGCAGGATATGGATTAGGGAATTCTACCCAATCACCACCAGCACCCTGAGCAATATCATAAGCAAAGTACGGAATACCATCATCTCCACGTGTTGCTGTAAGATAAACAGTGTTGTTGCCTACAGCCATTCCGCGTCCTTGTCCGTTACTGGCAGGAATTGATCCGGTTAGCTGGATCATTTCACCTGTATCAATATCTATGGAATAAAGTCCGGAACTTCCGTACTCTGTGTAACCATAAAAGAGGTCATCAATAGGATTGTAGGCTAGAGCAAAGAATCTGAAACCATAACCTGTATAAACATCTAATTCTAATGTAGCTGCTCCGGTTGTTGTGTCTATACTGTAAATTCCTTTAGGGTCAGCATAATTAGAGAAACCCCAAAGTGTATCTCTCCCATAGGCAAGGCTGCTCATATCTTCACTGATAGTACAAATTTGTTGTGGAGTTGTACTGAGTGTTGCTTCATAGAGATGGGTTGTAAATGCTCCATTACACAGATATAGTATCCCTTCTGGTGATGCAGCAGCTCCGCTTACATCAAAGGTGTAATGGGGAGTCCATGTTACATTGGGGAATCCACTCATATCTGATGAAAATGTGGGAGGTTCAGAGCCTTCCAGTCCAACAAAAAGTGTTCCTGCACTTGCTAAAGTAATGAGACATAGAAATGTGAGAATTATTACTGTTTTTTTCATATCGTTTCTCCTCCTTTTTTAAATAAACAATTAAAAATCAAAGCAATTTTTAATAGTTTGTTCTGTCAAATAGTAATAATTAAATGTATATGATTAATTTAAAATTTGAATTTTTATCATTCTAACTGACGTGGCGTAGTTCCGATATTGGGACAAAGACCGTGGATGAGGTTCATCTCTCTGCAGCATCTTATGTTCCTTCTTTTTCGAGAGAAGGATAGCAGGATGAGTTAGATACTTATAAAATTAATGCAACTTGACATTTACGTAATATAATTTTTTTAGGAATAGTAAGTTATTTAAAAGACATAAGTAGAACTTGGAGAGAAAATGGAGAACTTAAATCAGTTACTTGCAGTAAAAAGACAAAAGCTGGAAAAATTAAAAGAATTGGGTGTGGATCCATATCCTACCAGAAGTGCCCGTACTCATAAAATTATAACACTAATAGATAATAAAGATAATTATGTTTCTTCGGAAGAAGTTGTAATAATAACCGGTAGATTGAAGGCAATGCGCCGTCAGGGTAAAGTTGGTTTTGGCAATATTGCCGATGACAGTGGGAATTTGCAGATCTTTGTGAAGAAGGAACAGGTTGGTGAAGATAATTATGAAGTTTTCAAGCTGCTTGATCTGGGTGATTTTGTGCAGATAGAAGGTGTGTGCTTTGTTACACAACGGGGTGAATTTTCCATTCGTGCTCATGTGGTTACAGTTTTAGGGAAGAGCTTGCTGCCGCTTCCAACTGTTAAAGAAAAAATGGTTGATGGCAAGAAACAGCGTTTTGATGAATTTACTGATATCGAGCTTCGTTATCGTAAACGTTATCTTGATCTACTTTTGAATCCCGAAGTAAAAAAGAATTTTGAAATTCGAGCCCAGATAATAAAAGAGATCAGAAATTTCTTAGATGAAAAAGGTTTTATGGAAGTAGAAACACCAATTTTGCAACCACTTTACGGTGGGGCAAATGCACGTCCGTTTGTTACACATCACAATACATTGAATATCGAGTTGTATATGCGAATTGCTTTAGAGCTTTATCACAAAAGGCTCATTGTAGGTGGAATTGAACGTGTTTTTGAGATCGGCAAAAACTTCCGTAATGAAGGAATGGATAGAACTCATAATCCGGAATTTACAATGTTGGAACTCTATCAAGCTTATGCAGATTATTACGATATGATGAATATAACCGAAGATATGGTTTTGCATATTGCTAAAGAAGTTTTTGGGAAGGAAGTTATTCCTTTTGGAGATATTGAGATATCTTTCAAAAAGCCGTGGAAACGCGCTTCAATGATAGATCTCGTAAAAGAAGAAAGTGGTTTTGATGCTTCTGATTTTGATTTTGATAAAATTAAGGCATTTTGCGAAGAACAAGGAATTGAAGTACAAAAAACTGATGGTCCTGGGAAATTAATTGAGGTATTATTTGAAAGATTTGTAGAACCAAAATTAGTTCAGCCAACTTTTGTGACTGATTTTCCAAAAGAAGTATCACCACTGGCAAAAGTAAAACCGGGATTTCCTAACCTTACGGAAAGATTTGAACTGTTCATAAATGGAAACGAGTATGGAAATGCTTTTACCGAACTGAACGATCCGGTTGATCAACGAGAGAGATTGGAAGCGCAAAGTAAATTGCGTGAAATGGGTGATGTTGAGGCTAATGTTGTTGATGAAGATTTCCTGGAAGCATTGGAATATGGAATGCCGCCAACAGGTGGGTTAGGTATTGGGATTGATAGATTGATAATGCTTTTTACAAATAATACTTCAATTAAGGAAGTTATCTTCTTCCCACAAATGAAGCCGGAAGAATAAAATTTTGAACCACGGATAAACACTGATTTGCACAGATGAAGTGTAAATGATATATAAAAAGAGCCTGCTGAAAACCAGCAGGCTCTTTTATTATCTATTCAATGGGAAACAGAATAATTAATTCTTTCCCTGATTATTAATCACATTTACATTATCATCTAATTTCATTTTTCTACCCTTTTTTGCGGGATAGTAGCCAGTAAATAATAAACAATGGTCCGGGAACTGCCAGTAATTCAATTAAGATCACAAAGTCCGGGTTACCATGAGCAAAGAGCATGATTAAGTGAAAAGCAATTATGCTGATAGTAGCAATAATTCCACCCAGACCTTCCTTCCACCAGGCAATTATTAATCCCAGAGTTAAACCAATGGGAAAGAAGGCAAAAGCAATTCCTTCCATTAAACTAAATGAATCAGCATCAATTCCACTTTCGACAATTTGAGCTCCTACAAAAAGTAAAATGAATGCTACAACAATGTAACTCCAGATCCGGGCAGTCCAGCGAAGAAAAGTTAGTTTCAGGTTATTATGAACTATAACATTTTTTTTGTCTTTCATTTGTCCTCCTATAAGATTAGTAACTTCATCAAGTTTTGTAATATCAATATTTTACGCAAGTTTTTTCTGGATTGATAGAACTGTTTATCCAACAATCTCCTTGCCAATTTTTCATAGAGCTTTTTTTTAAACTAAATTAAATCATTGGAGATCTAATGTTTCATATAGTATTAGCGTTACGATATCTTAAAGGAAGAAAGAGGTTCTTTTTCACTTTTTCTAATATGCTATCTCTTTTAGGTATCATTATTGGAGTGTTTTCGTTATTGGT
>JAOZPK010000029.1:0-15177 GCA_029932755.1 Candidatus Cloacimonadota bacterium
TTTATATAACTACAGAAGAATTCACTAATGAGATGATAGATAATATTAGAAATAACTCCATGCCTGCTTTCCGAAATAAATTTCGTAATTTTGATGTACTGTTAATTGATGATATTCATTTCCTTTCTAAAAAAGAAGGAACGCAAGAAGAATTTTTTCATACATTCAATGCCCTTTATGAAAAGAAAAAGCAAATTGTTCTAACAAGCGACAGACCACCTAAAGATATTCCTGAATTAGAAAAAAGACTTGTTACAAGATTTGAATGGGGACTTCTGGCAGATCTAAAAAGCCCCGATTTTGAAACACGTGTTGCCATCCTAAAGAAAAAAGCTGAATTTGAAGAAATTAAACTTAGAGATGAGGTGATTGAGTTTATTGCTGAACATATTTATAGTAACGTGCGCGCGCTGGAAGGTTCACTTATTCGTATTCTTGCATTTGCTTCCTATAATAATTTAAACACCGAAGATATTACTGTTGATGATATCAGTGAAATCCTCATTGATATGATCTCTGATAAAATTAAGGAAGTAAATCTGGAAACAATTATGCAAAAAGTTTGCGATGCTTACAATATAAGTCCCGCTCAGATATTTGATAAAACGAGAAAGAAAAACATAGCTTTTCCAAGACAAATAGCAATGTACCTTTCCAACTTGCTGATTACACAACTATCACTAAAAGAAATTGCTGAGTATTATCAAAGGAAAGATCACACTACAGTGCTTCATGCTAAGAAAACTATTGAGAAGCAATTTAAAGAAGACCGGGAACTCAGGATCCAGATAGAAAAGCTTATTAAGGATATAAAAAGATAGTTGTACACATATACACATGGAATTATGTTAATGGATGTTGATAAATTGATCTTTAGAAAATTAAAAATTAAAATTGTGGATAACTCAAATTCTATAAACAGAGTAGACACAAGTTATCCACACAGAAATGAAAATTGTATCTTGTCAAATGATATGAGCTTAGGTGGTCCATTATGGAGTTATGACCATATACACAACATCTACTAGGACTACTAATATTTCATAATAAAAAAGGAGTATAAATGAATATAGGAATTAGAACCGTTGGAATTATCATAATCATTTCATTGATTGTGATAAGCTGTACGCAAAAAGATAATCTTGTCGGAACAGGTGGATCTGGTGAGCAAACTCCGCTGAACATAACAATTGATCACAATTTTTTTACCGATATGTATAGTTATGAAGATAGCTGTGCTTACAGTAATTCAAGTACTATGGTTTTGGGAAAATACAACGAAGAGACATCATATAGTCTATTACGTTTTACAACATTACCCGATACATCTGTTGAAATAACAAGCGTTAATATAAGTTTGGAAATTAAAAATCGTAATAATTTTGATATTGTAGATAACACAACTCTGAAACTTGCTAAAATAAACGATATTGAGTGGTTTGAAAATGCTACTTGGTGGATTTCATCAGATTCTACAGATTGGAATAATGGTGAGCATTTTAGCGAAACCGATTATACTAATCTATTACCCGAAGAATATGAAATAGAATGTGAAGAAGATTCCATTAATATTATATTAAATACAAATATTCTGGAAGATTGGATAAATGAAGATGTGAATTCCGGTTTAGTTATTTATTCTGATACAGGCGGTTTTATGGAAATATATGCTTCTGAATATTCAAGTGATGGAAATCCAATATTAAGCTTTGAATATCGTGAAACAGAAGAAGATACATTGATTACAAAAACTATTGAAACTTGTTATGATTGTATGATTTATGAAACTGATAACGATTATGAAAAATGGGAAAATGAATTGAAAATATCGAATATCCAACCTGTTAACATATTCACAAAATTTGAAGTTCCCGACTCTCTTTTTACAAATGCAGTTATCCAAAACGGACATACAATTGAAGATAGCACTGCGCTCTTCCTGCAGAGAATAACAATAAACAGAGCTGAACTGGTTTTAAACAATGATGGAGTTAATTCATATCCTATTAGTGGTTCGATCTATTTAAACCCATATTTTGTTACAGCTGATACCATAAACACTGATCCAGCTAATTTAGAAATCCCATTACTATCATATGAGGATATTAATGATCTCTACATCAGCAGCTCAACTGATACTTTACAAAGTGAAAAAATACATATTGATATCACTAAAATTATCCAATATTATATTTCCGGTGAATACGAAAACAAAGGAATTGTATTAAGATCATTAAATGTTAATGATAACTTTATTCATACAGAATTTGATCTGGAACCGGAAATACAAATTATATTTACTCCGCCTTATATAGAAGAATAACCTGAGGAAAAATATGAATAGATTTTTTATTATAATCTTAGCAATTACGTTGTTTTCTTGTGTTCAAAATGAAAAGGAAAATATTGTAGCTCAAGTAAATGAAATTAAACTTACAATGGATGAATTTAAAGCAAATTTCTCTGATAAAGAATGGGATATTCTCACAATAGAAGAGAAAAAAGTGTTTATTCAGGATTGGGTTCAACTTACTTTATTAGCCCAGGAAGCTGATGCATTAGAGATTTCACAATCTCCTAAAATAAAAGAAAGAATTAAAGCTGCCGAGATAAATATTAAAGCAAATGCCCTGATTGCAACCAAACTTGTAGATGTTACAATATCGGAAGATGAACTGTTTAATTATTATAAAATTCATAAAAGTGAATATAAAGTAAGTCATAAAGAATACAAAGTGCAAAGAATTTTTACTAAAGATGAAGCAAAATTAAAGGGAATATTTGATGCTATTAAAAACACTTCATTTAAAGATGCTGCTATTGAATATTCGGAAGAACCTGCAGGAAAAAATGGTGGCTATATCGGATTCATTTCCAAAAAAAATGCACATGAAAATATTTGGAATGCACTTATTTCTCTACAAAAACATTACTATAAAAGCGTTGAAACCAATAGAGGTTTTTATGTGTTAAGATTTTATGATACAAGAATAGTTTATACGAATAAAACTTTTTTGGAAGTTAAAGATAAGATTAAAGAAACCGTAACAAAGAAAAAAAAAGAAGATTTATTCGATAATTTAATCAAAGAACTTAGAAATAAATCTGAAATTACAATTTCTATTTAATAGGAGAATTAATGAAAAGAGCATTATTGATAATTATTGCATTACTTATTTTAGTTTCATTATCTGCAGAAGTAGTCGATAAAATAATTGCAAAAGTAGGAAAAGAAATAATCCTGAAAAGTGATCTAGAAAAAAGAATGCAGCAATTAAATGCTTCTGGAACTGCTATGAATGATATAACACAATTTGATATTTTGAACGATATGATAGAAGCTAAACTTATCATCCAAAAAGCAAAGGAAGAAGAATATAAAGTTGATGATCAAATGATAAAAGAGATGGCTGAGGATCAGATAAAACAAGTTGCTTCTCAATTTCCAAGTGAATTAGAATTTAAAAAAGAACTTAGAGGTGCCGGCCTTTCTGTTCCTGATCTAAAAGATTATTATATCGAAATGATGACAGAAGAACAACTAAAGTCACAAATTATACGCCATAACATTAAGAGTAAGATCCACATAACAGAAGGTGAAGTTGAAGAATATTATAAAGAGAATTTAGTTGATATTCCTCCTCGCCCCGAGATGTATAAAATTGGAATGATCGTACGTTTCATCAAAGCAGGAAAGGATACTAAAGAGAAGGTTCTAGTAGAAATAAATAAAATTCGTGACAAAGTAAATGAAGGTGCCGATTTTGCCGAACTAGCAAAAGAATACAGCGATGGACCTTCTGCCGCTAACGGCGGTAACCTTGGTTTCTTTGGAAAAGGAATGATGGTTAAACCATTTGAAACAGCAGCTTTTGCTTTAATGCCGGGTGAGATAAGTGAGGTTATCGAAACTCAATTTGGATACCACATAATAAAAGTTTTAGAGAAGAAGGGAAATGAAGTAAACGCCAGTCACATTTTAAAAATTGTGGAAGCAACAGAAGAAGATGTTCAAGCCAATATTCAATTAATGGAAGGTGTATTACAAAAACTTGCTGATGGAGAAGAATTTACTGAACTCGCTAAAACATACTCTGAGGATGAAGAGTCTGCTATAAAGGGTGGAGTTATTGGTGAATTCACAAAAGACACATTTCCCGAAATTTTTAAAAAACATTTGGAAAACCTGGAAGTTGGAGGAAATACAGAATTGATCAGAGAACAGGAGAGTCTCTATATTTTTTCAATTCTAAAAAAAATTCCTGAAAGAGAATATAGATACACCGAGATCTTTGATAGATTAAAGGAGATGGTAACTTCCCAAAAAGAAATTGAATTATACGGAAATTGGATAAAAGAATTAATGCATGAATCTTACGTCGAAATTCTTATTGAAGAGTAAAAGCTCCCATGGAGAGATGCGGATTTAACCGTAGAGGTGTTTTGTGAAATTGAGAATTAATTATCAAATAAGTCGATTTAAGACTAACTATAGGAAACCCCATTTTGTTCCCCCTTACGAAGAGGGACAGAGATGAAATTTTCTGAATATATTTCAACCCTGTTTGGAATAGGTTATTTTCCAAAGGCTCCGGGAACCGCAGGAACTCTTTTTGCTGCAATCGTATATTTTGTCTTACCGGATCATTGGTTTTATGGCTGGCAGAATTCTAGTTTAGCATTGATAGCAATTCTTGTTGGCAGTATCATTTCAGTATTTTTCATTTCTAAAGCAGAAGAAGGATTAGGGCACGATAACGGCAAGATAGTTCTGGATGAGTTCTGGGGTTATTTTATAGCTGTTTTGTTCCTGCCCAAAACAGTGATAATAATAGTAGCAGCGTTTGTTTTATTCAGGATATTTGATATTCTTAAACCTGAGCCGGTTAATGCTCTGCAAAAATTGCCCAAAGGTTGGGGTGTAATGGCAGATGATATCATGGCAGGAGTTTATGCCAATATTGTTTTACAAATTGTAATTCGGTTAATTCCGAAAATTATAAAATAAATAAAAGGAGATAAATTATGTTTAGTATTATTTTACAAGCTGGAACACAAGCAGCGGGAGAAGCAGCAACAAAACCTAGTATGGTTGCACAATTCTTTCCATTTATTTTAATGTTTGTGATACTCTATTTTCTCATTATTCGTCCTCAACGCAAGAGACAGAAAGATCATCAGGGTCTTATAGATAACTTGAAGATCAATGATGAGGTTACCACAAATGCGGGAATCGTTGGAAAGATCGTGAATATTAAGAAAGATAAAAATACTGTTGTTTTACGTGTTGATGATACAACCGGCACAAAAATTGAATTTGTAAGATCGGCTATCGCAGGTGTAGTTGACAATGAAAAACCGAAAGCCAAATAATTTACACATTAGACTTTACGGCGACAAAATTCTGCGGGAAGTAGCTAAACCTGTAATTGAATTTACCGATGACGTCAAAGATTTCATTGCTGATCTTGTCTTTACCATGTATGAAAAAGACGGAGTAGGTCTGGCAGCCCCACAAGTTGGCAGATCACTTCGTATTTTTGTTGTAGATCCATTTTGGTTCAATGAAGATGGAAAGAAAAATCCGTTGGTTTTGGTAAATCCTGAATTCAAAGAATTCAAAGGAGATGTTGATTCAGAAGAAGGATGTCTGAGTTTGCCAAAAATTTTTGAATCGGTGCAGCGTGCTGAAAGCGTTATTATTGAAGCATTGAACGAAAAAGGTAAGAAGGTTCATTATGAAGCGGACGGATTATTTGCAAGAGCATTACAGCATGAATTCGATCACCTCGACGGTATTTTGTTCATTGATAAAGTTCCAAAACTAAAACGAATTTTCTTAAAGAAGAAATTACATGATCTACAAAGAACCACCGATGAGAATGGTAGAAACATAGGTGAAATGCCACTATAGCTTTTTATATGAAAATAGAAAAAATAGTTTTTATGGGAACTCCTGATTTTGCAGTTCCCACCTTAAAAGCATTAGCAGAAACAAGATTTAAACCACAACTTTGTATCACGCAACCGGATCGTCCCAAAGGTAGAAAAAGAAAACTGCGACCAACACCGGTTAAACTAACAGCACAGCAATTAAAAATTCCCATAATCCAACCGGAAAATGTAAATTCTCTTGAAACAATAAATAAAATATTAGGGATCGCTCCGGACATTATTATCACAGTTGCTTATGGAGGGTATCTTAATAAATTTTTAAGGTTATTGCCCAACTTTGGATGTATCAACCTACATCCATCATTATTACCAAAACATAGAGGTTCTGCTCCAATAAATTATGCCCTTTTTAATGGTGAAAAAATTACCGGAAATACGATATTTAAAATTGTTGCCAAGATGGATGCAGGTCCCATTATCTCCCAAAATGAAATAAAAATAGCAGAAAAAGATTGTTACACTTCGCTCTATAAAAAACTATCAGAAAATGGTGCTCAAGATATTATTAAAGTCATAAAAGATATTGAACGAAATGGGCTGGTCACACAAAAACAAGATCATACAAAGGCTACGTTCAGCCATAAATTATTAAAAAATAATTTTCTGATAAATTGGAACGATACAGCAGAGAACATTAGAAACAGGGTGCGAGGAGTTGCTGAAATACCCGGAATCGCAGCGTCCTTCCGAGAAAAAAGAATTAAGATAATTGAAGTTGAAATTCTAGAAACTATCTCAAAAGAAGCTCCTGGAAATATTATTGATGTAAGCAAAAATGGAATTATTGTAGCTTCTATTGATAAGAACATTCTGCTAAAAAAAGTGCAGCCGGCAGGAAAGAATATAATGACTTCTCATGCTTTTAGTTTGGGTGCCAGAATAGAAACAGGGGAAAAATTTGAAAATGGATTTTAAGATAAACACAAAAGGTAAAAATCTTTTTCTTATTTTATCTACGATCACTCTAATTTTAATGATGATCGTAACTACACTTCTGTGGTGGTTTGTCTCTCCCCGATTGCATGAGATCAGTATTGTTTTAGCTGGCTTATCACTCACAGCACTCAGGGTATTTTTCTTTATACTGGCATTAGGAACAGTTTTGGTTTTGCTTATTAGTTATACCGAAACAAATTTGTTGGTTGCTAAATTTGCGATCAGAGCTTACATCAGAATAGTATATCCCGTTACATTATTGCTGGGGAGGTTACTTGGCATCTCGAGAGAAAAAATCAGAGAATCTTTTATAAGTGTGAATAACTCATTTATTAATGCTATTAAAAAGCAATTTGATCCCTCGGACATACTTATATTATTACCACATTGCTTACAGCACATAGATTGCGATATTAGAATAACCACAGATGTAACAAAATGTATAAGATGCGGAAAATGCGATATTGCAAAATTGTGTGAGATATCAGAAAAGTATAAAATAAAAATGGCAATAGCCACCGGTGGAACTTTAGCACGAAAGATCATAATCGAAAATAGACCAAAGTTCATTATTGCAGTTGCCTGTGAACGAGATCTGGTTGATGGATTACGCGAAGTATTTCCCATACCGGTTTATGGCGTTTTAAATTTAAGACCGGAAGGTCCTTGCGTAAACACACGCGTTCTCACAGGGCAAATTGAGTCAGCTCTCGGTGCATTAATAAAAGCATGAACAAGAAAAGAGATAAAAAAAAATTTAAACGTAAGAATATCAAGATTTCTAATATCGAAATAGGGAATGTTGATCATTTTACAGATGATACGATCACTGAAGAAAAACGCGCTGAAAAAAAACTGATCGAAAAAGGAAAAATCAGCAATAAACGTAATCTGAAATTAGAACGTGGCAGGATTCTTGAAGTAAGATCAAATTATAAATGTGTTGTGAAGATGGGCGATGAGGAAATGAGTTGTACCTTAGGCGGAAGATTTAAACAAGTAAATTTTGAAACCAAAAGCATTGTTGCTGCCGGAGATTATGTGAATATTGATGTTTCGGGAGATCCTCGTATCGAAGAGATAGTTACCCGAGCTAATACACTTTCCAGATTTTCCGATAACGATTTTCAAATAGAGATTATCATTGCTTCGAATATCGATCAGGTGATTATCACATCTTCTTATAAAGATCCACAACTTAATTTGGGCCTGATAGACCGGTACATTTGTGCTGCCAAAATAAGTAATATAACACCTGTTATTTGCATTAACAAGATCGACCTGGCAGAATCTTTAGACGATGTAAAGCTGATGGGATCATTTTATGAAAAACACGGACTTAAGGTAATTTATACATCGGTAGAAACTGGTGAAGGCATAAAAGAACTTAAGGAATTATTGAAAGATAAAGACAGTGTTTTCTCGGGTCATTCCGGTGCTGGAAAATCATCATTGATCAATAAATTGCAGCCGGATCTGAAATTAAGAACAGCCGAAATTAGCGATTATCACAGAAAGGGAGTTCACACAACCACCCGCAGCAGATTATTAGAATGGGATTTTGGCGGTTATTTAGTTGACACACCGGGTATTAAAACATTTGGTTTACATAGGAAAGATAAAGAAAAACTAAAAGAGATATTTCCTGGATTATCAGCTTTAGCTGCAGAATGTAAATTTTTTAATTGTACTCATTCACATGAAAAAGAGTGCGGGGTAAAAAAAGCTGTGGAAAACGGTTCATATCCGTTATCAAGATATGAATCTTATTTGCGTATTTTAGAATCGTTGAGTTCAGAATAATATGGTGTTATTGTCATCCTGACGAATCTTTCACGTTGTTCTTTGGAAGAATTTTTGCTTATAACGAGATTCTTCGTTAGAAATTACTTCGAAGATTTCCTCAGAAAGACAGACATCTTGTTTTCGTAATTATAAATATTGGAATCGTTATAAGGAGAGAGAAATTATGCAAAGTTTTGGGATATTTTTTAATCCGAATTATAAAACAACCAAACCAATTTTTGATCTGCTCAGGAAATTTTATAACAACAAAGACCTTCACTTTTTCAAGTTTCCACAACAAAATGAATTCTTTCCTGATTTTATTAAATGCGTCGAAAAAAATAAACTTGATTGCATTCTATCTTTTGGCGGTGACGGTACCTTCCTCAGGGCAAGTCAGATATCGCTTGAATATAATATTCCATTAATGGGGATAAATCTCGGAAAGCTTGGATTCTTATCGGAAAGTTCACTTTCCGAATTAGAAAAATCGATAGATGACTTGAAGAATAATAAGTTTAAAGTTCAGCAGAGAATGCTGCTTAAAACAGTTGTAAAAAGAAACAATAAGATAGTATTTACTTCTTCAGCCCTAAATGATGCGGTAATTTATAAAGGAAAAGAACCCAGACTAATCGACATAATATTCTATTCGAGTAAGCGTTTGGTTGTAGAAACTAGATGTGATGGACTTATTGTGTCCACTCCAACAGGATCGACGGCATATTCATTATCTGCCGGTGGTCCCATTTTATCTCCCGTGATGGATGCTTTTGTGGTTACTCCTCTAAATCCGCATGTGTTAAGCGTGCGTCCCATGGTTTTTGCTTCCGATGACAGATTGAGCTTTAAGCTCTGCTCAAATGGAAGTGAATGTGTATTGCAGCTTGATGGAAAGAATAGTCATGAACTTATTGATAATGACGAAATAATAGTAACTGCTTCAAATAAAAAGATCAGTTTTATTAAACTCACAAATAAAACATTTTATCAAATTCTTAGAAAAAAACTACATATGGGAAAGAGATGATAAAAAGTTTAAGTGTAGAAAATTTCATAATTGTAGAAAACCTGAACCTGGAATTTGAGAATGGACTTCAGGTTCTTACAGGAGAGACAGGTGCAGGAAAATCCATTATTGTTGGTGCTATAAATATTATTCTTGGAAGTGATATTCACCCCGGAATGCTGTTGGATGATTCTTCACCGGCAAAACTGGAAGCAGTATTTGATATTGATAATGAAAACAAAAAACTTACTAAGCTTTTTAATAACTACGATATAGATATTTCTGAAGGTGAAGCATTCTTTGCTAAAGAGATAGCTACTAACCTAAGGAGTAAAAGCTTTATAAATGGACGTCGAGTTTCTAAGGATATTATAAAAGAATTCCGTGCATTGCTCATAGATTTTCATAGTCAGCGTGATCAGCAAAAGCTTTTTGATACCGATTTCCAATTGGAAGTACTGGATATTTATGGGAAACTAACCAATATAAGAGAGCAGTTTACTTCCAAATATAAAGAGACAGAAAGTAAAATAAAAAAACTCAAAAAGCTGCAAAATACCGAGAGTGAACTTGCCGAAAAGATAAAACTGTATCAATATCAGATAGATGAAATTAAGAAAATTGATCCCGCGATTGGAGAAGATTCAAAATTACAAGTGGAATTGAACCTACTGACGAATGCTGAGGACATTTTGAATATTGCAACTCGACTGGAGCAGGAAATTTATGAAAAAGAAAATTCTGTTTACGATGCTATAAGCTCATATATTTCTCAACTTGCTAAATTTAAGAATGATAACAAAAATATTGATGAAGCTGTAAATTTTCTGCAGGATGCCTCGGCGAATCTTGATAATTCCATAAACAGTATCAGGGAAGTTCAAAATATCATCGAGGTGGACTCGTCTCGATTGGAATACATCCAAAGTCGCTTGACCCTACTTAATAACCTCAGCGTGAAATATAAGCAGAATATTGAAGGGATTCTGGAGTATCGGAACAGCATACAGCAGCAGATAGATTCTTACTCTTCCGGAAAAGAAGAAATTTCCGATTTAAATGATGAGATCGTGGTTGATTTGGAATACATTAATAAGCTTTCCGAAGAGCTTTCTGCAAAAAGAAAAAAAGCTGCCGCTAATTTTGAAAAAGAGATCATTATCAATATCAAAAAACTGGCAATTCCCGATGCGGAAATTGAATTCAAAATTTCAGATATTAAAAATTCAATTGGGGCTTCTGAGAGATTGAGCGCGTTAAATGAAACAGGGAAAGATGCGGTTGATATCTTTTTTTCTGCTAATAAGGGAGTAAAACTTCAACCATTCAGAATAGCTGCTTCCGGTGGAGAGCTTTCCAGGTTCCTGCTAGCAATAAAAAAGATCCTTTCGGATAGATTAGACAGGCGAACAATAATCTTTGATGAAATAGATTCAGGAATTGGTGGAAAGACATCGGAATTACTGGCAGAATTCATTCATGATATTGGTAAATATCACCAAGTTTTATGCATCAGCCATCTACCTCAGATCGCATCTTACAGTGACCGCCATTTTTCCATTGAGAAGATAAGCGGCAGTAAAAGTTCTGAAGTTAAAGTTAAAATACTGGACGGAAACGAGAGAAAAGTTGAAATTGCCAGGATGCTGTCCGGCTCTGATACGGAGTTGGCTTTACAGCATGCAGCTGAACTAATAAATAAGAAATAGAGGGGCGCTAATGTTTAGAATAAGAAAGGAGATGAAGCTTGTTTTGATCGTAGGTACAATTTTGTTCTCATTGTTTTTAGGAGTTAAAAGATCAAATTTGGATACAATATTTATACTGACGAATGTTGAAATTGATCTGAGTAGTGCCAACGATATCTTTGAGAATTCGTTCAATAACAATAAAATAAAATTTGAATATCAGGTGGAAGATCTAACGGAAATAAATACTTCTCTTTCTGAGATCAGCAAAACAGAAAACACAATTACTTTGTATTCAGAAATAAAAGCTAATTATAATCTAATCGTATTGGAAATTCCTACAGAAAGATCTGACGAAGTATTAACTAATTTGAGAAACGTTATTGGTTTAAGTAATGAAAACATTCAAAGAGCCGGAACGGTTAAGATAAGCACAGACCTCAAAGAAAATCTTAACAATAACCAAATCGCAAAAAAACGGATTCAAAACTTAATTAATGATAGTGTTTCTCCGGATAGAATTCAGAGTTTTAGAAGACAGCTTGATATTATCCAGGCAAAGATAGATAGTTTAAGTATTCAGGAAGATATTCAAAAACACAATGCTGAATTTGATATTATTATGCTTTCTGCAGTTAAGAATATTAATGGAAACAAAGCTCTTCGCAGCAGCATGAGTATTTTTCTTTTAACAACAATAGCCAGCTTAATTCTGTTGATTACAGGGTTGATCATCAGTTATTACATTTTTATTCTTATGCATAAATTAATGCTGGCTTTGGGAATTAGAACCTCAAGAGGTGGAAGTCATAATTATAATTACAATAAAAAAGGATATGGAAAAAAAGTTAAAAGAATTTACAAAGATAAAGATGGTAATGTAATCAAAAAAGAAAAAGACGAATAAAGAAAATTGGGGGTATTTTATGGAAACATGGTTTGATCCTTGGATCATTTGGGTAGCAATTGGAATAATTTGTATTATTATTGAAATATTTACACCCGGATTTTTATTTTTGAGTTTTGGTGTAGGGGCTATACTTACAGGACTTGCTGCTCTTATTATTCCGTCAATTGCATTTCAAGTACTCACTTTTGCTATTATAACGCTTATTGTTTTCTTGTTAGGCAGGAAGTTCAGTACAAAGCTGATTTCAGCCGATTATGAAGATACCAATGTAAAAGCTCTAGTAGGTAAAACCGGAAAGGTAACACAAAAAATTCCTGCTAATGAAAAAGGTTATGTGAAGATTGGTGGTGAAGAGTGGGCAGCTGTTTCTAAAGATAGTAAGGAGATAAAAAAAGACGCACGGATTACAGTTAATGATATCGAAGGAAATAAGGTAATTGTAACTGTAATTGAATAATAATAAATTAGTTAATTAGTACCAAAACAAGGAGGAAAAATGACAATTGTAATAATCGTTTTTGCTGTTTTGATAATAATATTGATCTCGAAAGGATTGGTTATTGTGAAACAGGCAGAAGTTATGATCATCGAGAGATTGGGAAAATACAGCAGAACATTGGAAAGCGGATTGAATATCCTCTGGCCGGTGATAGATAAGCCGCGTAATATTAACTGGCGGTACTCTAGAACGGATATGAAGGGTAATAAATATGTGCAGGTAAAATCTCAAAGCAGAATAGACCTTCGTGAGACCGTTTATGATTTCCCACGACAGAATGTGATTACCAGTGATAATGTTTCCATCGAAATAGACGCACTTTTATATTTTCAAGTAACCGATCCCAAAAAAGCAACATATGAGATTAATAATCTTCCTAATGCCATAGAAAAACTTACTCAAACAACACTTCGTAATGTGATCGGTGAAATGGAACTCGACAAGACACTTACTTCAAGAGATACGATAAATACTAAGTTGCGCCTAATTCTCGATGAAGCTACAGATAAATGGGGTGTTAAGGTCAATAGGGTGGAACTTCAGGATATTAATCCTCCCCAGGAAATTAAAATGGCAATGGAAAAACAGATGCGGGCTGAAAGAGATAAACGCGCCAAAATCTTGGTAGCAGAAGGTGATAAAAGATCTCAAATCCTGGTAGCAGAAGGTGATAAGGAAGCCAGAATTACCAGGGCAGAAGGTGAAGCCAGGGGTAAATTTCTCGTTGCTGAAGCAGAAGCAAAAGCGATTAAAGAAGTCGCTCTTGCAGTGGAAAAAACAGGCACCGATCCCGCTCAATATCTATTGGCGGTAAAATATATTAAGGCATTTAGTGAGATCGTACAGAATAATGATAAAACAGTTGTTGTTCCTTATGAAGCATCTGCAATGTTGGGCTCTGTAAAATCATTGGAGAAAATATTTAATAGCTGATCATATAAAAAACATAGAGTTTATAAGTTTGACAGAATATAGGGAATAGGACGGCTTGTTCCCTATATTGTTTATTATTTAAGAAGGAGATAGATATGTCAGAAATTTATGCAATTTACGGAAGGGAAATTCTCGATTCCAGGGGGAATCCAACAGTTGAAGTTGATATTTATCTGGAAAATGGAATTAGGGGAAGAGCAGCTGTTCCCAGCGGAGCATCTACAGGTGAACACGAAGCGGTTGAACTTAGAGATGGAGATACCACCCGTTATCTTGGGAAAGGTGTTTTAAGGGCAGTTGAAAACGTAAACCAGATAATTGCTCCAGAACTTATTGGTATGGAAGTTTCAAGTCAGGCAGAGATAGATAACACAATGTTGACTCTTGATGGAACACCAAATAAACAAAAGCTTGGTGCAAATGCTATCCTTGGCGTTTCATTAGCGTGTGCCAGAGCAGCAGCAGAAGAACAGGGAATGCCTCTCTATCGCTATATTGGTGGATCAAATGCCAAACTACTTCCTGTTCCAATGTCTAATATTCTTAATGGCGGGCAGCATGCTGATAATACTGTTGATCTACAGGAATTTATGATCATGCCCCTAGGAGCTAAAACATTCCGAGAAGCTTTGCAAATGAATGCGGAAGTATTCCACACATTAAAAAAGTATCTAAAAACACAAGGATATGCTACCGGTGTTGGTGACGAAGGCGGATTTGCTCCGAACTTGAAATCAAATGAAGAAGCCCTGCAAATTATAGTGAAGGCAATTGAGCTTGCCGATTACCGCCCAGGGATAGATATTTCTATAGCACTTGATCCTGCAGCAAGCGAGTTTTATAAGAATGGTAAATATCATCTTACAGCAGAAAATGTTGCTCTATCTTCTGAAGAAATGGTAGATTATTATGTTAAGCTTGTGGTTAAGTACCCAATAGTTTCAATCGAAGATGGTCTGGCAGAAGATGATTGGAAGGGATTCAAGTTAATGAAGGAAAAACTGGGTGATAAAATTCAAATAATGGGTGATGATCTTTTTGTAACCAACGTAGATAGATTACAGACCGGTATTAATGAAAATGCTGCGAATTCCATTCTAATTAAACTTAATCAAATAGGAACATTAACAGAAACATTGGATACGATTGAACTGGCAAAAACAAATAATTATACAACGGTAATTTCACATAGAAGTGGTGAAACTTCTGATACGATTATTGCCGATTTAGCGGTTGCTGTAAATTCCGGGCAAATAAAAACAGGTTCGATCTGTAGAAGTGAAAGAATTGCTAAATACAATCAACTTCTGCGCATTGAAGAAGAACTAGGAGAATCTGCAAGATTCATTGGAAGGGATGTATTCTATAATTTGAAGTAAAGTGAATCAGTAAGATTCACAATAAGTGTTGTATTCAAATATTCGAAATAAGGAGAATCTGCAAGATTCATTGGAAGGGATGT
>JAOZPK010000029.1:15277-20746 GCA_029932755.1 Candidatus Cloacimonadota bacterium
GATGTGTTTTATAATCTGAAGTAATGATATTCAACACAAAGACACAGAGATGCTCAGAAAAGGAAAAAGGATAAGTTCGTTTTTGTCCATTGTTAATTTATTAGGAGAATCCATGAAGAAATTTGTAATTCTATTATTGTTGATCATCATACTAGCGGGTTGTTCCACAGAAGGTGACATAAAAATAATCAACCGTACAAACCACAGTCTCTATTTTACGATCAAAGGAAATGATTATACCTTAGAAGGCTCAGAAACTTCAGATCCAGATATGACAATTAGTGTGGGTACCGGTAAACAGTTCCTATTTTACAGTGAAGATTATGTGGAAGTTGACCTGTATCTGGAAGGTGAAACATTTATGATGCAGGATGCAATAAATGGCATACCGATCGAGGAGTATTTTACTGAAACCACCTTACAGGTTATACCCAAAGAAACACTTAAAATTTATTGCGATCCAACACATGCCGGCGTAAAACTGATAAATAATTCTACAGAAAATGTAATCAATCTAGCTTATTTTACTGATGATTCGGATATTCTTATCTCTATTATTGAACAGCCAATAATTGTGGGTGATTCTACTTGGAGTAGATTAACAGCAACTGCCGAAGATGACTCGATCTCATATTCATTTGTTATTGAATTTGCCAATGGTTTTATTGATAGCACAAGCTTCATGGACATTGATGATCTTACGGTTGATGAACAACTCAGGATCGAGCTAGATTAACATAAACCAAGCTGTCATATAAATACTTTGACATAAGAAATTTTAATTTTAGTTTTGACGACTGGACATAACTGTTCGAGGAAGATTTCTTTCATA
This sequence comes from Candidatus Cloacimonadota bacterium, assembly GCA_029932755.1. Taxonomy (GTDB): domain Bacteria; phylum Cloacimonadota; class Cloacimonadia; order Cloacimonadales; family TCS61; genus Tenebribacter. The sequence goes on from JAOZPK010000029.1 coordinate 16,110, forward strand.
AAATAGAGACATCTTAGTAAACGGTGAATATGAATACAATTTTTTTACAAGATATTTTCTTTTAACATGAAAATTAGTTGTAGGTTACTAATTAGCAGGAGATAAAAAATGAATAATTCTGATAAGAGCAAAAAACAACTCTTAAAAGAGATAGAGCTTTTATCAACTAAAATTGGTAAACTGGAAAAATCTAAGATCGATCATAAATTGGCGGAAAATGCACTTAATGAAAGTGAAGAAAAATTCAGGATATTGTATGAAGCATCACAAGATGCAATTATGATGCTTGCTCCTCCTGCCTGGCTATTTACCGCTGGAAATCAAGCCTCAATAAAAATGTTTCATGCTAAAAATGAAAAAGAATTTATTTCTAAAGAACCCTGGGAATTATCACCAAAATATCAACCGGATGGGCAATTATCTTCCTATAAAGCAAAAAAGATGATACAAAATGCAATGAAAACCGGTTCAAATTTCTTCGAATGGACTCACAAGAGAATTAACGGTGAAGATTTTCCTGCAACAGTTTTATTAACAAGAATTGAATTGAAAAATAAACAATTACTACAAGCGACAGTAAGAGATATAACTGAGCGTAAAACAATTGAAGAAGAATTAAATAAACATCGCCATCAGCTTGAAGAATTAGTGGATGAAAGAACAAAAGAAATAAAAAAGGAAAAAGAATATTACCATTCTTTTGTTACATCTTTGAATGATTGGGTATGGGAAATGGATATAAATGGGATCCATACCTATTCAAATCCTGCTGTTGAATCTATTCTAGGATATAAGGTAGATGAGGTTGTTGGATACCATGTTTCTAAATTATGGCTGGATAACACTAAAACACCAAGATATTTAAACTTACTAAAAAATACATTGGCTTTAAGTAAGGGCTGGAAAAATTATCCAGGACGATTTAAACATAAAAATGGCTCATTGGTATATACAGAAAGCACAGCAATTCCAATTTACAATTCAGAAAATAAATTGATAGGTTATAGGGGATTAGACCACAATATTACCGAGCGCAAGAAAGCTGAAGAAAAATTAATAGCAAGTGAAGAAAAATTGAGATTGATGATCGACAACTCTCCTATAGGATTTAGTGCTACAGATTTAAACGGTAATTATATAGATGTGAATACTGCTTTCAGTGATCTGTTAGGCTATACAAAAGAAGAGATGATGCACAAACATTTTAATCAATTTTCTCATCCCGATGACAGAGCAGGGAATGATGAGTTATATACCAAATTAGTAAAAGGAGAATTATCCTATTTTGATCTTGAAAAGAGATATATACACAAAAACGGAAGTACAATTTGTGTTTCCATAAGAGCTCAGCTTGTTCGTGATAATAAAGAAAAGCCACTTTTTGAAATTGCCATCATTGAAGATATTACAGAACGCAAGAAAGCAATAGAAGAAATCACGCTTGGTCGTGAACGGTTAACAATGTTAAATAAAATTATTCGCCATGATCTCTCCAATGATTTTATTGTTATCCAAAGTGCTGTAAATATCTTTAAGAAATCATCAGATGCTAAAATGATAGATGAAATAGAAAGCAGGGTTATTAAAAGTTTAAAAACAATCGATAATTATAGGAAATATGAGGCGTTTATTAATTCAAATACAGATTTAGATGAAATTGAAATTTGTGATAAAATCAAAAACATAATAATCGATTTTCCTAAGATCAAATTTAGCGTAGAAGGGGAATGTATATTATTTGCAGATGAAGCTCTGGATACCGTCTTCGCAAACCTGATCTCAAATTCAATAAAACATGGCAAGGCTTCTCAAATAGACATAACAATATCTTCAAAAGAGAACTTATGTGAAATTAGGTTTATGGATAATGGAATGGGAATACCGGATGAAATAAAAAATAAAATATTCGACGAAGGATTTTATCATGGTAAATCCGGGCATACTGGAATTGGACTACATATAGTTAGAAAAACAATTGAGCGTTACGGTGGGCACATCTATGTTGAAGACAATAAACCAAAAGGAGTAGCCTTTATAATAGGCTTAAGAAAAGTTCTTAACATTCCTAAAAGGTAAAGAGTATAACATATAAAGTTTAAACTATAATATTAATAAATCCTTTGACATGAGTAATTTTAATTTCAATTATGACACCTGAATTACGCTGTACGAAAAAGATACTAAGAAAAACTTAAACATTCTGTCACGCAGTGAATGTACAGACTAAAATTATATCGGTTTAGAGATTTTCCTTTAGCATAAAGTTGGCGTTGGAGTATGGGTATTGATATGACTGGTAAAAATTCATTTAATTGGGACCATATATTTAATTCAATAAAAGATTCTGTAATCTTATTAGATTCAAACGGAATAATAAAAGATTGTAATGTGGCATTTCTTAAATTAGTCGAGAAATCACGTAGACAAATCATTGGAGTCGATGGTTCTACATTTTTTACAGATAAAGACGGCAGACCTGAGGATTGTCCTTTCCTAAAATCAAAAAAAACAAAGAAAAGAGAATCATTAATCATAAATAAATTTAATAAATGGCTTAAAGCTGATATAGATCCTATCTTAGATGAGAAGAATAAAATTTCTGGATTTGTTCATATCATGTCAGACATAACCGAGCACATAGAAGCAGATATATCTCTACAGGGATCTGAAGAAAAATTTAGAACTCTTACAGAAAATATAAGTGTTGGAATTTATCGAAATACTGTTGGTGCCAAAGGGAAATTTATTGAGGCTAATCCGGCGATAGTAAAGATGTTTGGCTTTAAAAATAAAAAAGAGTTCTTAGCCTATAATGTTTCCGAACTCTATCTTCATCCGCAAGAAAGAAAATTTTTTAATGATGGAATGCTTAAAAAGGGATTTGTTAAAAATGAAGAATTACAACTAAAGAAAGTAGATGGAACAACATTCTTCGGTTCCATATCTGCCGAAGCCATAAAAGATAAAAATGGTAACGTGCAATTCTATGATGGAATTATAGAAGATATTACCGAACGAAAGAAAGCTGAGAAGGCGTTGTTAATGAGCGAGAAAAAATATAGAAATTTATTTGAAAAATCAAAAGATGCCATTTTAATTATACATAATAGTAAATTTGTAGATTGTAATCAGGCTACAATTAATATGCTTTGTTACAACAGCAAAGAGGAATTCTTAAATACACATCCCTCAGAATTATCACCGGAAAAGCAGCCGGACGGGAAAACATCTTTTCAAAAAGCGAATAAAATGATGAAAATAGCTTTTGAAAATGGCAGTCATCGCTTTGAATGGTATCATAAAAAATCTAATGGAGAAATTTTCCCCGTTGAAGTATTACTAACTTCAATTTCTTCCAATAAAAAGAATCAAATTTATCATACTGTTTGGCGCGATATTACTGAACGCAAGCTGGCTGAGGAAGCACTTAAAAAGCAAAACTTAGAATATCAAACCCTGCTTTTGAATTTAGGTGGAATGGTTTACCGCTGCAAAAATGATAAAAATTGGACAATGGAATTTATCAGTGCCGGATGTTTGAGTTTAACGGGATATAAACAGGATGATTTATTAAATAATAATAAACTATCTTATAATGAATTAATTCTACCGGAATATCAAGACCATCTGTGGAAAAAGTGGCAGGAAAAACTAAAAATCCGTGAACCTGTGGAAGATGAATACGAGATTAGAACCGCTACAGGAGACATTAAATGGGTGTGGGAAAAAGGACGTGGTATCTTCGATAAGACTGGCCAATTAACACATTTGGAAGGTTTAATAACAGATATCACCGAACGTAAGCTGGTAGAAAAAGCACTAGCTATTTCAGAAGAGAGCTTGAGAGCTCTTTTTAACGCGATGACCGATGTTGTTTTGGAATTAGATCATGAAGGAAGATATGTGAACATTGCGCCAACCTCTCCTGATCTTCTTTACAAAGCTCAAGCTGAAATGTTGGGGAAAACCCTGCATGATCTTTTCCCACTCAAGGAAGCTGACAAATTCCTTGCAGCAATTCATGAATCTCTGGATAAAAATATAATTGTAAATATTGAATATCAATTAGAATTAAAAAATAAACTTGTTTGGTTTGAAGCGAGAATTGCACCGAAAACAAAAAACACAGTTCTTTTTATAGCTCATGATATCACCGAACGTAAGCGTGCCAGACAAATTCAAGAAGTAATATATAATATTTCCAATACTGCCGCTTCAACAGATGATCTTGAAGAATTGATTAGCCTGATACATAAAGAATTAGGAACAATGATTGATACAACAAATTTCTATATTGCTCTTTACAATGAAAAGAAGGAGATGTTCTCATTACCATTTTTTACTGATGCCCAAGACAAAACTATTACTTTCCCGGCTGGAAAAACGTTAACCAACTATGTAAGAAAAACACAAAAATCCTTGTTAGCTAATAAAAAAGTTAAAGTGGAATTAGAGAAATCGGGAGATATTGAACTTTTTGGCATAGATTCAAAAATATGGCTTGGAGTACCTCTTAAGATCGAAGGAAAAATTATCGGCGTGCTGGCTGTTCAAAGTTATACTGATGAATTAGCTTACACAAAATCAGATCTTAAAATGCTTGAATTTGTTTCCAACCAGGTAAGTATTTCAATTGA
>JAOZPK010000120.1 GCA_029932755.1 Candidatus Cloacimonadota bacterium
GGCATTATTTTTCCAGAACAAAGAACAATCGTGAAAAGTTGGATTCAAGTATTTTAGGGTTGTGATCAATAAGATTTTCCTCATGATCAATGCAGTAAATTCCCTTTAATGTAAGTTCAGTACTATTTATCTGCTCTAATAAATCACTAACTCTGAATATTTTTTGTTTATGCTCTTCATCATATCTGGCAAATAAAAATCCTTTCTTCTTAAAAAAGGTAAGTTTGGATATCTGGGTATTATCAGAACTTTCATAATCACTTTCATGTATAAAAAGGTCATCTTTAATTTGTTCAATATTGATGAATCCATTAAAGTGTCTTTCACAATTTTTCGGGGTTGTAATATCAAATATGAAAATTCCTTTTTCAACGAGTGTATTATGAACATTATTAAGCAAAAGCTCAACTTCATTTAGATTGTGTAAATAATTTAGGCTGTCAAATAGTAAAAGTGTAAGATTATATTTACATTTTGGAAGCTCATCCGTCATTTTTTGTAATTTCAAATTTGGAGAGAAAGGTTTATTAGATGCTATCTTAAGCATTTCTGCTGAAATATCGGAAGCATCAACTTCGAGTCCTTTCTTAACAAGTAAGGAAGATACATTTGCACTTCCACAGGCAAGTTCTAAAATTCTATCAGGGCTTTTACTACATATTTTATTGTATTGTGACAAAATAAAATCTACCCATTCTTCGTAACCAACATGTTTCATGTAATTATCATAATATTCAGCAAAAATTCCATAATTATTGTTTGTAATTTCTTCTGATTTAGAGATCATTTTTTCCGCAAAACTTATTGCTTGTAGAAGACTTTTTTCTGAGGCGATACCTTTGCCGGCAATATCGTATGCTGTACCGTGATCTACCGAAGTGCGGATAAATGGCAGACCAAGCGTAACATTTACTCCTTCATCGGCTGAGATCATTTTAAATGGTATTAATCCTTGATCGTGATAAGCAGAAATTATCATATCATAAGAAGTTGCTTTTGTGGCAAAGAAAGTATCAGCCGGATATGGGCCATCAATGTAAATATCTTCCTCTTCTAATTCCTTTAAAACCGAAGCTATAAGTTGATCTTCATTTCCAAAAGCACCATTTTCACCGGCATGAGGATTTACAGCCAGCATTGCTATTTTAGGATTTTCTATCATTTTGTTTGTTTCCCGGTATATTAATCTGAATTTAGGTTTTAACGAGTTTGATTTTAAATATTGTGAAACATCAGAAACAGCAATATGAGTAGTTAAAAGCGAGAGATTAAAATATGGACCCCAAAATGACATGATTACATTTGTAGTATTGGAGCTTGTTGCAAAGAATTCTGTGTGCCCAATAAAATTTGGTTTTGTATGACGAATTGCATCTTTACTTACAGGTGCAGTAACAACTGCTGCGAGTAGTTCGGAATTGAGATCGTTAGCACAACGGGATAAAATATCATAAGCTATCTTTCCGCTTTCCGCTGATGGTTTTCCTAATTTTATATTATCACCGATTTCAATCCAATAGATTTTTTCAGGTGAAGTAGCTTTCTTTACATTATCAATTTTCACAACCGGATTACCATCATTGAATAAATTTAGTTTGCCATAAACTATAAAAATTATTTTTTTTCGTAATTTTAAAAATCTAATAGCTTTTGAAGTAATTTCCGGACCTATTCCAGCCGGATCACCTGTTGTAATTGCTATTATTTCCATATCTCCTCTTTTACTTATAGTTTACATCTACATAATTTTCCCAAAAAAACACTCTATTTGTCAATTTATTTGTTGTCATAAAAATAATAAAGAATAATTTAGCAATGCATAGAAAATAATAAAATATAATTCTGCATTATAAAAAGAGAGGAAATTATGAACAGGAATCCTGTAGTTGCAGGTAGTTTTTATCCGGGAGATTCAAGTATTTTAAAAAATATGATCAATGATTATTTACAAAAAGCTATTATCAAAGATGATCAAAGAGATGTATTAGGTGTGATCTCACCTCATGCAGGATACGTTTATTCAGGGCAATGTGCTGCATTTAGTTTTAATGCCTTGAAGAAAAAGGATTTTGACCTTGCTGTCATAATTGCACCAAGTCACAGATTTGCAGATTTCGATTTTTCACTGGGCGATTATGACAAATACCTAACTCCCCTGGGTGGAGTTAAAGTTGCTAAAGATATTGTTAAAGAATTAAAAGATAAGTATAATATGGGAACAAGTTATTATGCAAATAATATTGAACATTCTCTGGAAGTGCAATTACCTTTTCTACAGCAAATAAAACCGGATGCAAAGTTAGTTCCGATACTATTGGGAGAGCAAAATGCTAAGAATAGCAAACGATTAGCCAGTATCCTGACAGAATGTTTCAAAGATCGTTTAGATAAAACCGTTTTTATAATTAGCAGTGATCTGAGTCATTATCATAATAATAGAATTGCAACTGAGATGGATAAAGAATTAAGTGAAAATTTTGAAGATTTGAATATTAATAAAATGAAAGAAGATTTCCAATTGAACAAGATCGAAGCATGTGGTATGGGAGGGGTTCTAACCTTAATGAATCTTGCTAAAGAACTTAAATATATTGGAATTACAAATCTTGATTATAGAAATTCTGGTGAAGTGAGTGGTGACTATAAGCAAGTTGTTGGTTATCTATCTAGTTGTGTGTATAAATAATTTGACAAGAAAACCATAAGTTCGGATTTTGCTTTTTGAAGTGAGCGGGAGTAGCTCAGTGGTAGAGCTCCACGTTGCCAACGTGGTTGTCGCGAGTTCGAATCTCGTCTCCCGCTCCATTTTGAATTTTGGCGACATCGCCAAGTGGTAAGGCAATGGTCTGCAAAATCATTATCCCCAGTTCGAATCTGGGTGTCGCCTCCATATTGTGCGTTCTGAGTGACTCAAGTTCTTGCCGGAGTGGTGGAATTGGTAGACACAAGGGACTTAAAATCCCTCGATCTTTGGGTCGTGCCGGTTCAAGTCCGGCCTCTGGTACCAAATAGAAACGCTAACCTTTTTGGTTAGCGTTTTTTATTTATATAATTTCAGTTATTAATTTTAATATAATTGACAATTCAATATCAAAAAAAATATTAATCAAGAAAATAGAATAAGCTGGAAAGAAATGAAGGAAAACTCACATAAGACATTAAAACATTATATTCATCTTCGTTTAGGAAGTGGAAGTATTCATGATATCCTGAAATCGATGTTTGTTAAAGCGTTTCAGGCAAAGTCAGCTAAAGAGTTTTGGAATTATTGGAATCCTGTATTTGGTTACTACATGTTGTTCTATTTTTACAAGCCACTAACAAACAAAGTTCCAAGGGCAATACGAGTGATTGCCACATTTACTGTTTCCGGTTTTTTTCTGCATGATCTTCTATTTTGGTGGCCTTTTTGCTGGGTGATAGCATATAAAACTCATTTTCCTTTGGGAACGATATGGTTTATATTTCTGGCAATTATAATGTTATTATTAGAAAAAATAGGCTTTAGTACCGAAAAATATTCACCTGAAATCAGAGTATTGGTAAATTTTATTTATTTAAGTTTTGCTTTGGGTCTAACTCTGTTAGTGGCAGGTGGCATTAAACTGTTTATTCATTATTGCTAGTTCTATTACTTTAAATTATTCACATGTTGCATAAATAATTGCACTCTATCACCAGAAACTGCATTTTTCCAATTTCCATCCTTTTTGAAATATGAACCAATAATAAAGCCGTCGGCAAGATTCCAATATTTTTCAATATTATTAATTGTAATTCCAGAACCTATCAAGAATGGAAAACCATGGGTTTTATTAACTTTTTGTAACTCATTTATATCTGCTTCTTCAGAAGTCAATCTGCCTGTGATGATGATTCCATCTGCAAGAAAAAATTTGCAAGCTTCTGCAAAATCCGATATATAAAGATCAGATGTTATAGAATGTGAGGAATGCTTCTTTTTAATATCAGCAAATACAGCAATATCTTCAGCTCCGATCATTTTTCTATATCGCATAAGCTCTCCTGCGCAGGCATTCATCAATCCCTCATCTGCAATATGTGAATATACAAACCCTTCTACACGGATAAATTCGCATCCGGTAGCCTGTGCAACTGCCAGCGCTTCCAAATTGACTCCAGCCAATATCTGAACACCACATGGAATAGAAATATTCTTTTTTATTTCACTAGCAATTGCTGTCATCGAAGCAGTTATTTCGGGTCCAACATTTCGGTTCAGATACGGCACATCGTGCATATTTTCCAGGATAATAGCATCTAACCCATTTTGCTCATATAAAATTGCTTCCTGAACTGCTTTAGTAATTATTTGTGAGATACTATATTTATTATTCGGTGTACCGGGAAGCGCATCAACATGGATCATACCAATTATCATTTTTTTCTTTTGCAATTTATCAATAAAATTCATCTTAATCCTTCTATATTTTCCAATCTTTTCTTACGCATTTACAGAACCCGTGGTAGATTGCACAAATTCCACCAAGAGTTGCAAAGAATCCCCAGAACAAAGGCATCGCAAAAAGGTATATAATTTTTAATTCACCTGTTTTTTCAATTTCCTTTGCTATTAATGGAACATAATAAATTCCAGCTGTTAATAACATCATGCCAGCAACTACGGTCATATGTCCAAAAATAATTGTTCCATAACGATTATTTACAAATTTTGAGATGATCAATCCGGCTCCAATTAAAATTTTAATTATTGCCCAAAGATACATGCTAATAATTAAATGATAAATACCAAATGCTAAAAGCCCTAATCCTAAGATCAGCCCTACAATTCCGCTTGATTTCATTTTTATCTCCTTCTAATTTACCACTAAGAACGCTAAGAAATGCCAAGATTGTCTATGTTTTTCTTTGTGTTTCTTCATGAACTTCGTGGCTATCTTTTTGTTTCTTACAATATTTAAAAACAAGACCATAACTTGCTAATCCCAACGAAGTTGCAATTATCCCCATATATAGTTCATCTACGTTCTGCCAGAATCCGGTTAGATCAATGTTTCGCCATACACTCACCGTGATCACTCCTAAAATACTAGCAAAAACAAATTGGTGATCTTTTATTTTTCCTGGAAAGATATATCCATAAAGAACCGGAAGTAATAAACAACTGGCAGAATAACTTCCTAGTGTTTTCCACACAGCTTTGATATTGCCTTCAAATATGATTCCCATTAAAACTGCTAAAACTCCCACAAAGATTATTCCCAAATGATAAAGTGATACTTTTCCTTTCCATTTTTTAGGCATCATATCATAAGAAACAGTTGTTCCCGCTATGAAAAGATAGGAATCTAAAGTTGAAAGAATTGTTGCCAAAATACCTGCCAAAACCAAACCTCTGACTCCGTTTGGTAATATTTGAAGTGCATATATTAAGTAAGCTTTATCGGAAGCTGTTTCCGGAATTACTGCTCTTGCGTACATTGCTCCAGCCGTTGTGCAGATATCAAAAAGTATCCAGATAACTGTGGAGATAAGGATTCCTCTCTTGGCTATCTTTATGTTCTTTGCTGCGAAAACTCTCTGATAAAAATTTGGATCAACTAAAGTTGATAGAGCGATAAATCCCCATACTAATGTAGTTGCAATTCCCTCTCCTCCTGTAAGTGTGAAATGAGTTGCAGGAAGATTTTCTTTTAAGAAGCTGATTCCCCCAAACAATTTATAAGAAAATAGAAGAATTAGAAACACACCGAGACACATTACAAAAAATTGGATTATATCAGAAAAAACAATAGCTCTAAAACCACCATAAAGTGTGTAAAGAATTACAACTGTTACACCAATGATCATACCCTGCAGAAACGAAATTCCAAATAATGCTTGAATGAGAAGTCCCAAACTTATTACATAAGCAATTGGTAATACATTGAAAAAATTAAAAACTGCACTAAGCTTTCCTGCCCTTGGTCCGAACATTTTTCCTACTAGGTCAGGGAGTGTAATAGCTTTATATTTGGCAACTTTATGTACAATGAGAAATGCAAATAGAATATATGAAATATACCAGAAAACTCCTTGAGTAACAAAATTA
>JAOZPK010000121.1 GCA_029932755.1 Candidatus Cloacimonadota bacterium
CATCAATTGGCAGCTTTGCAATAATATAGAATGCACCTTTAGGTTTAATACAGATTATATCATCTATTTTCTGTAACTCTTCATAAACTAAATTTCTCCTTTCATCATATTCCTGGATAATATCTTTAAAATATTTCTCTTCAATATCGATGGCAGCATTTGCAGCAAGCTGATCTATAGTTGGTGGACAAAGACGCGCTTGAGCAAATTTCATTGCAGATGTAATAAAGTTTTTATTCCTTGAAATCAAGCAACCGATACGCGCGCCACAGGCACTGTAACGTTTTGAAATACTGTCTACCATGATCGCAAGATCTTCCATTCCCTCAATATCCAGAATACTAGTATGAGAAAGACCATCGTAAACAAATTCACGATAAACTTCATCTGAGATAACAAAGAGGTCATTATCTTTTGCAATTTTAGCGATCCTTTCCATCTCTGAAAGTGGATAAACTGCTCCAGTTGGATTCCCCGGATTGCATAACATAATAGCTTTAGTCTTCTTATTGATGAGTTCCTTAATTTTATTATCACCTGGTAATTTAAAACCCTCTTCGGCAAAAGTTGTAAGTGGAATTATCTTAACTCCGGTCATTGTTGCAAAGCCATTATAATTTGTATAGAAAGGCTCAGGTACAATTACTTCATCACCGACATTACATGCTGTAAGCAGAGCAAATACAATAGCTTCCGAACCAGCAGTTGTTACGATAATGTCATCAGCATTCAGCTTGATATCATGTTTTCTATAATAATTGACAAGGTTATTTCTGTATATTTCTAATCCTTGTGATGGACCGTATGCCAGAACTTTGGAATCGTAATTTTTATAAACATCGAGCATCTCCTTTGGTGTTTCAATATCCGGTTGCCCGATATTTAAATGATAAATGTGAATCCCTTTTTTCTTTGTTTCGTTGGCAAACGGCATCAACTTTCTGATGGGAGATGCCTGAATATTGATCGCACGATCTGATAATTTCATAATTACCTCACTATATTTTTTATTGTTAATTCATCTAATGTGTTTTGCAGAACTTCCTTCTTTTCTCCGATCTCATCTTTTGCTTTAATATATATTGGGTCACCATAAGTAATGTTGATCTTACTAAAAAAATGTGGAAGACGAAATCTGTCCCACGATTTAAAGATCTTTTCTTTATTAATATCTACTGCTACAGGCACGATTGGAAGCTTTGTAAAATATGAAAGGAATGTTACTCCATCCTTAATTTTTTCCGAAGGTCCTTTGGGTCCATCCGGAGTAATGCCGATACTATTTTCTTTTGCGAGTTTTATTAGTTCTCTAGTGGCAGAACTTCCCTTTCTGCCAGATGAACCGCGTGCTGAGTTATAACCGAATAACCTAGCAGGTCCGGCAATTAGCTCTCCATCTTTAGAGGATGAAGCAAGTATCACAATATTCTCACCGCGGTGTAAATACATCAAAGGGATCATATTTCTATGCCAGAAAGCATAGATCACCTTCTCTTCCGGTTTTTGTGTTTGTAAATTATATTTCCATGTAATTCCAAGCATTTTTACAATACATGCTGCCATGTACTTAAACAGAAACATAGAAAATTTATTCATTTATCATTTTCTCAATAATATCTACAACTGCTGTAGAAGGGGTTTTGCTACCGAGAATATCATGTAATGCTTTTAGCTCATTGCTTATTTTGTTATATTTTTTTTCATTTGAAAGAATGTCAGTAATTTTTGCATGAATATTTTTTCCATTAACATCTTGCTGGATCAATTCAGGGACAATATCTTTTTCAATAATAATATTAGGCAACCCGATCTTATCGATTTTTATAAATCGTTTTCCAATTTGATAAGAACTATTACTGGTTTTATAAACAATTATGAAAGGTGTTCCTAGGTAAGCAGTTTCTATTGTGGCAGTGCCGGAAGTTACCGTAAGGAAATCACAATGCTTCATCATTTCATAGTTCATATCCTTAACAATTTTGATATTCCTATCTGTTTTATTTATTGTTTGTTGAAACAATTTAGTTAAAATAGATGAGGCTTGTGAAATGAGAAACTCATATTTATTACTATCGAATTTTTCGATAGCATTTATAAATTCAGGTAACATATTCTTTAATTCTGCATTGCGGCTGCCGGGTAAGAATCCAAGCCATGTTTTATTCAGGTTAAGATCATACTTTTGTGCAAATTGCTCTTTGGAGAGTTTTATACTTATTTCTTCTGAGATTGGATGTCCAACAAAGCTTGCAGCAATATTATGTTTATTGAAGTGTTTTCCTTCAAATGGTAGAATGTATGCAATATGATCAGTATATTTTTGCAATTTGAAAATACGTTTGTATTTCCAGGCCCAGAATTGCGGAACAATAAAATATAAAACAGAAATATTGTAACTCTTTGCTAATTTTGCAATTCGCATATTTAGTCCGGGATAATCAATCAGGATTACCAGATCAGGAGGATTGTTCTTAAAAATACCTTTTATATGTTTTTCTACACCTGCAAAAAATGCTAGATGTTTAAAAACTTCTACAAAACCCATCACAGAGAAATGCTCGAAAGGATAGATCGCCTGGAAACCATAAGACTTCATCTTTTCCCCACCGATCCCAAAATTTTCAATATTACTGTGTTGTTTATTCAGTTCCTTTAAAACGATAGAAGCGTGAAGATCACCCGAATTCTCGCCAGCTATCCAAAATATTTTTTTACTCTTCATTCGTGCTTCCCTTCATCATCGAACATCCATTTGATCTTAGATAATTTATTACGGTCAATACTAAAATTAATATAATTTGCAAAGTTATCTAAAATTATAAGAGCATTAACATTGGCATCTTTACCTTTGAGAGAAGACAATCTACTAAAAAAGGCTTTATTCACTTCATGAATTTCTTTGTAGATATCCATTAAACCGTTTAATTCCCAGTCCGGATCTTTTCCATCCTGATTATTAAAATATTGTTTTACAAGATACATGGAAACAGCTCTGTAGATGGTTTCTTCTATATTGGCGAAAGGAAGATGAAATCGTGCCATAGGTCGTAATTTAGAAAGGATCGGGCATCCGGAAGTTACCATTATAATTCCCAACATTGAACTTACGGTTTGTTGAATTGACGCCTTTTTATGATATTCTCGCTGTGAGGTTGTTATTTGTACATTAGCATTCTCAAAGGATTTAGAGTCTCTAAAAACTTCTACCATATCAACTATGTTGGAAGCGACAGGACAATGTGTAGTTTTCTCTTTATCCAAAGTGCAATTAGGACATTTATTGAATTCAAGTTCTGTCCAACGAGGGAGATTAAAGAATGGTTGATGGATTAATTCTAAAGATTTAGGGTCGAGTTCAATTTTGAAAATCTTTATAGAACCATCTTCTTTTACGAAGGTATAAGAAAATACCAAATTCTCTCTTTCTGTCATTCAAACTCCAAATTTAAATTACTATCAAAGATAAAATAATTGAAATAATAAAACTTAACCATATCTGCATTAATCGATCCTTATTATCGCAGTTCGGGTGCGTGGACCGTCAAATTCACAGAAATAGATACCTTGCCAGGTTCCTAGAAGGAGTTTACCTTCATTTATAATAATATCCTGTGAACAACCTATTATTGAACTTTTTGTATGTGCATCGGAATTTCCTTCCATATGCCGGAATTCAGGAAGATCCGGTGATATTCTGTTCAAAGCGAGAATCAGGTCATGCTGTACATCGGGATCCGCATTTTCATTGATGGTTACAGCAGCAGTTGTATGAGGAATGAAAATGGTAACTCTCCCCTCTAAAATATTTGAATCACTTACAAATTTCCTGATCTCAGAAGTGATATCTATAAGCTGTTCATGTCCAGTTGTCCGCACAGAAATCTTTTTGATCATATATATCCCTTTTTTGAATTATTTCAATTTTCAAAATCTTTATAAGTTATTTTATGTCAAATCATATCATTTGTCTTGACGAATAATATCTAAATTCAGCAATTTAAATTGGAAATGCAATTTAAACTGGAGGAGTAATGAAAAATCTGCATATCTCAGGTAAAAATAAAATACTAACCGGTGTTTGTGCCGGGATTGGGGAATCTTTTGGAATTAATGCCAACTTTGTGAGAGGTGGTTTCTTAATTTCATTACTTTTTGGTTTTTCAGGATTTTTTATTTACCTGATATTGGCTATTATCCTGCCAAAAGGTGAAAAGAAGCTGGAAGTAATTGATGCGGAAGATGAAGAAGAAAAAACTAAAATATGTAGAAGTTGGGACAAAAGAATGCTGGCAGGCGTTTGTGGAGGATTTGCAAACTATTTTGGCTGGGATGTAAGCTTGATCCGTATTGCATTTGTTGCAATGACCTTTGCCGGTGGAATTGGAGCATTTTTGTATCTTTTCTTCTGGTTTATATTTCCAAACGAAAATTAAAAAATCTATAAAATAATTTTGGGGGCGTTATGCCAATTGTAACATTAGAAAATGCCGGAACATTAACAAATGAACAAAAAACTCAACTTATTAAAAAGCTGACTGATGTTGTTGTGGAAGTAACCAATAAATCTGCAGCAGCCGTTTACATACGAATTGACGAAGTCCCAAGAGAGAATTTTGGTGTAGGTGGAAAGAGTTTGGATTAATGTATTAACCCGACTCGGGTTTTCAAACTCGAGTCGAGTTAGAGTGAGTCTGGGATAGTTTTAGAATTGTCAAAATAGAGATTCCCAATCAAGTTGAGAATGACAGTGTGTATGTGTTGTCATTCCCACGAAAGTGGGAATCTAATCCACAGGTTAAATTTTGTAGATTGAACTAAACAATTTGGACGCATCAAAATGATACGTCCTGCTGTAAATTTTACGGAGGAGCAAAATGAAATTATGGTTTGTAGTACTATTAATGGTGATCATTGTCTCACTCTCAGCACAAATCACTGGTCCGCTTGAGATAAATGGAGAATATTCTTATAAAAAGAGCAGTGGACAGAGAGCTTATCAAATTATTGATGGAATGTTTTACATTACATATCAATATCAGTATCAATATATTTATTTTACTAAAATCAGCGATCAAAACAACCAAACTCATACGATTATAGACACACTACTTCCATATTATAATCATTCTATTAAACCTGCAATCCAAGTTTTAGAAAATGATGATATAATTATTGTTTATATAGAAAAAGAAGATTATGATTTGGGATATTTAAAAATTGCTACATCAACAGATGATGGAATATCATTCAACGTAGAATCAATTGAAATAACCGATTTTGGAGATCCGCATATTGTTCAAAGCGATAATGGTTTAGATATATGTTATTCAAATGACTTGCAGGAAAAAAGTTTGGCAGAATTCCAGCACTTTACTGAATTTGAAGCAACTGAAAATGCTGATGGTGGAATTGCCGCATCACGTCTACCATTCAGGGGCATGGATGAATTGTATGGACCAGTGCATTCTAATGATTTTATCTGGATACAGAATATGGGAGGTTGGCCTACTTTTCATAGTATGGTTACAACTGCCGAATGGATTATGGATGCTGCAACGGGAGCACGTGCAATTTACAGTGCACCCATGGATCAAATATTCTTGGGAGGTTTTGAAGAAGAAATTCTTCCTTATATTCAAACTGGATTGGCTGACATTCGTCAGAATGCCTTGGCACTTGGTACGGATGATACAGATATTGTTTATGTAAAACTTCACGATGGTAGCTTTGACTGCATGTATGGTGAAATCGTAAGTACAGGAATTGATACTTTTGGTGTGTATAGCTGGTTCCCGCATAATACTGATCTTGCAAATGCAGTTGTTGAAAATGGTGGTAATTGGTATGAAGATTCAGATCATATTTATACGAATTACGTTACAATGTACGATACTATTTGGACGGATGGACCATCATTTCCGGTTACAAATCATTCTGTATGGGTAAATGAAGCCGAGCTTTGGATCGAAGGTGAAGTTTATGGAGCTCAAACCTGGGCAAGTGCCGACACCATATTTATTGTTGGTAATATTACTTATAGCAATACTGATCCTGGTGATCCACCAGATGA
>JAOZPK010000122.1:0-1953 GCA_029932755.1 Candidatus Cloacimonadota bacterium
TATTTCATAAGAAAGAGAAGTTGCCCCTTCCAAAAATAGGTCGGGGCGAAATTCCCTTATTTCAACAGAAAAAAAGTTGCCCCTTCCAAAAATAGGTCGGGGCGAAATTCCCTTATTTCATAAGAATCATTTTCTTAGTTGCAGCATAGTTGCCAGATTTCATTCTATAGAAGTAAACACCACTTGATACTGACTTGTTAGAATTATCTGTACCATTCCAGATTGCTGTATGATCACCTGTTTCTTTTACTTCATTCACAAGTGTCTTAACAAGTTGACTTCTTAAATTATAAACTTCTATTGTTACATTACCAGTTTCTACAATTGAGTAAGAAATATTTGTAACTGGATTAAATGGATTTGGATAGTTATTATTAAGCTGAGTAGCTGCTACAATAACATTTCCTGCATTTGTTCCTTCATAGATAAAAGTAATTTCAATTATCTCAGATTCACCCGGATCATCATAAACTGCTGAAACACCTGCTACATATTCCTCACCATTTACAAGCTCATCATATGTATATTCAAATATATCAGTACCAACAGTTGCAACAGGAGTTACCATATCATCAAGATATACATTGTAACCTGAAAGGTCGCGTGTTACGATTTCGTTGATCATCACATCATCACAGTAAAACATCACTGTATCACCGGCTGGAGCAGCAGCAAAGATATCTATTGCGCCAAATACACAGGAACCCGGATTTCCCAATGTGTCAATACTCCACTGCCATCCATAAATTAATGCTCCTTCCACATAAAATTCAGCCCAGTCTGTATCCAAATCGATGATACACAACACTTCAAACCAGGATCCTACTGGATGAGAGAAGGAGACATTATTCTGAGCTGTTGCACATAGATCCCCGGTACCGGAAGAGCCAAAGTAAACTTCCATACCCCATTCAGAACTGGTACCGTTGAAAAAATGTAATAAGTTATAGTACCCTCCATATCCAGGTTCTAAATACATGTTCATGCTTACTTCATATACACCGCTGGTGAAAGCACCAAATTCATGAACAAGATCGGTGAGTGTTCCTTCTACCTTCACAGAGTTTAAACCGCTAAAGGCATTTTCATCTACCACATAACCATCATCAGCACCGCCGGGACTTCCACTCCAGGTAGTCCAGTCATCAGATTGCAAGGCCAGGTATTCTCCAGCAGAATAGGATTCCATATCATCCAACCAGGAAATGCCACTACTCGCAGGTTCAGTCCATGATATGGTACCGGTTACCTCGTCTATAGCTACATCTTGTGGAGGATTAAAAGCAAATGTCCAACTTACCGTGAATACTAATACTAATAAAAAAATTATTCCCTTTTTCATAAAAATCTCCTTATAGTTTTGTTAACGATTAAAATCCTCAAATTCGATATTAACGGTTTGGAATGAGAATCTTTAAAATTTGATAGTAATAGTTCAATTTAGTCTTCGAAATTAATAATCTTTTTTTCATTTAAGATCTGCATACAAATTTAATCTAAGAAAACAACAATTATTTACTCTTTCCTAACAACGTCATCTATTGATTTTCAAACTGAACCTGTCAAATGATTTTCTTGTAAAAAATTTTAAATGAATTACCAAATATTTTAGCCAATTTGGAGAATTGATCCTTAGATTTTGAAAAAAGTAAACATACCTTATTGATCAATTCGGAGAATTGATCCTTAGATCTTCAAAAAATTTAACATCACCCATCGGGCAATTCGTGAATTGCCCCTACAACAAAAAAACCCCGGCGAACCGGGGCTAATTGCCAACTACTAATGGCTATTTCATAAGGAATAAAAAGTTGCCCCTTCCAAATACATGGTCGGGGCGAAATTCTCTTATTTCAACAGAAAAAAAGTTGCCCCTTCCAAATACATGGTCGGGGCGGAATTCTCTTATTTCAACAGAAAAAAAGTTGCCCCTTCCAAATACATGGTCGGGGC
>JAOZPK010000122.1:2053-5985 GCA_029932755.1 Candidatus Cloacimonadota bacterium
AATTCTCTTATTTCAACAGAAAAAAAGTTGCCCCTTCCAAATACATGGTCGGGGCGGAATTCTCTTATTTCATAAGGATCATTTTCTTAGTGCTGCTATAGTTTTGCGCTCTCATTTTATAGAAGTACACACCACTAGCTACGGATTTGTTAGAATTATCTCTACCATTCCAGATTGTCGTATAATTACCTGTTTCTCTTATGTCATTAACAAGTATTTTAACAAGCTGACCTTTAATGTTGTAAACTTCTATTGTAACATCACCGGCTTCTTTAATTGAGTAATTAATAATTGTTTCCGGATTGAATGGATTTGGATAGTTATTATCAAGCTTTGTAGCTACTACAATGATCTCATTCCCATCTGTAACAAGTGAGAAATCTACTCCAGTTGTAGCATTGCCTTCTGTAACAAGCACATCTTCAATTATTTCTGTGTCATAACCATCAAGAGTAGCTGTTACATCATAAGTTCCAGGTTGTATTTCAATAGAATATGTTCCGTTTGCGAGTGGATTAACTATTACTCCACCAGCTTCAACTTCCACATCTTCTACGTTACCAGCACCATCTGCAATCACTACTGTACCTTCAATGTATCCAGGATCAGCAGGTGGGCCACCACCGCTGATAGCAACATCATCTATATACCAGCCGGGATATTGTACAGAACTATCAGAACCGAAATGCCATCTTAATATTACAGATTGACCAACATACCCGGATAGATCAAATTGTAAAAATTCCCAATCTGTAGTAATACCGCAGAAGATTTCTTCACCACTTAATGGATTCGATGTATTTGCAGAGCCGGTGTAACCTGTAAGCGGTACGATCACACTCCAACTAGATCCACCATCAATAGAGATTTTGACATTACCGCCATCATAACTATTTTCAATATTGTACCAATGCCAAAATTCAAGCATAGCTACAGGAGAGCTTATTAAATATGACGTCGGTGTATCTAAAGTAGAATTAGAACCGTTTGGATAATTTCCACTAATTGAAGTAGCCCAGCCATTAGTACCGGAATATCCCGCCATTGGACCAGAAGTAAATGCTCCCCAATCCCATACACTGCTACTTACAAGACCACCATCATTGGTTTCAAAATCATTCCAGAATGTATATCCTTCGAGAGAGAAATCAACTGTAGTAGTAAGACCATCTTCGATCAGTACATTTTCTACTATTCCTGTAGGAAAATCGGGAAAATGGCATATTACATCGTAAGTTTCAGCTACTATATCATCAATAATATAATATCCATCATCATTCGTTACAGCATCATATTCATATCCAGCCAGGCTTATCGCATTGATATCGGCACCAACTAATGGATCACCTGTAACAGCATCAGTTACTGTTCCATCTAATATGCCAAATAAGTTGGGATCCATAGCAAAATCACAAATAGCAGTTTCACCACTAAGTACTTCAACTTCTTCTTCTCCATCGTAATAACCATCTGCTGTGCAAGTAAGTGTGTGTGTCCCGGGCAATACCGTTGGAAACTCATACTCTCCATTCAAATCAGTTATTTGTGTTGTGCCACTATATGTAACTATAGCTCCCTCAATGGGATTAGTGTTTGAAGCATCGGTTACTGTTCCTATAATTGAACCTAATTCACCTTCGGTTCCAGAAATCATAACATTATCAATTGCCCACCACCAGTCCCATCCAGGTTGAACTGAATGGAATTTTATTAATACTGCTTCAAAACCCGCAGTAAATTCAGTGATATTAATCATTTCGTGTGCCGCAGGTACATCTACACCATTATAAGTTAACACATTATTCCAGGTATCACCACCATTAGAGCTCACATCTACATAACCATAATCATCATCATCAATCATATTGAAATCAGAATCAAAATCTAAGATCACATCAATCATTCCACTACAATCTAAGGAATTTGCTAAAATTAGATCAGTATCAGTTGTTGTACTGGAACCTGCTTCATCAGAATCCGCCGCAATAAGCGGAGGAATAGAATTTTCTGGCATAGTGTAAGTGTTAGGATATGGTTCATCATAAATAATCCATTCACCTACTCCACCGTTATTTACTACTACCCAGTTATCAATACCACCAGAAAAATCATCTGCAAATATAACATTAGCAGTTGTGATCAAACAGGTATTAGAGGTTGCATCTCCACCATCACCTATGGAATTATATGGAGTAATGGAATAACTATAATAATCTATTACCGGAATGGTGTCATCTGTCCATTCGGTTAAAATACCAGTTAATTCAAAATCTACACCATCTGATCTTGATACATGATAACCAAGAATTGGGTTGACGAAAGCTCCACCATGTAAGCCTTCTGTCGGGTTTACCCATGATAAATAAGCAAGTAATTCAGTATCAGTACTAATATCTTCAAGAACAAAATCTGTTACAGCGGCAGGCACATCTCCACCAACCCATACAGTCACAGTTGCGGGAATACCTTCATCAAAATCATTGTAACCCACAACTTTGTAAGTATACTGTCCGGCTGTTGTAGGAAAGTCTGTGTAACTTCCAGGACCACCAATAACAGGTGCGGAGTCAGTGTAAATAAGGTCATCTCCTCTATAAACCCGCATTTCATCAAGGTCAGTGAGAGGATCACCGTTAACTGTTATGTCAGGACAAATCCAATCGATATCTGCTTCCAGAGCTCCACCAACATCTGGTGTTACAACCACACCCGTAGGAACACCCGGCGCCAAAGGATCGGCAGATATTGCTAATTCATAACAGAATATTTGATCAGGAACTCCCTGTTGTAATCCACCGAGTGTAACGAAACCGGTTTCATATTCTGTGGTTATGAATAAACCTCCGGCAATTCCACTTGGGTCTGGTAATTCATCAGATACGTTATGAGTAACACCGGTCATTGTATATGCTAAAGCATCCATCTGATGAATAAGTTGTGGTGCACCAGAACCGCCTCCCTGGTCAAAAATCCAGAGATATGGACCGCCATTGGTTAAGTTATCATAAGCAAATCCATATGTAGCTGCTAATCCACAGTTGAATGTAGCAATGGTTGTACCATCATGTCCAATCAAACCAACCGGATCAGCAAAGTTAGAAACAAAGAAGGCATCAAGGTCTTCATTGTAAGCAATAGCTCTTACTGCAACAGATGAATTAATTGTACCGATCAATGTTTGTGTTTCAAAATCCATTTCATAAATCATGTTGCCGGCAGCTCCACCATAGAAATGATTTCCATCATAAGCAAGATCACGAAGACCTGTTACACCTGGAATCGAGAATTCTTCAATTAAATTACCATCGATGTCAAATTTATGGATCAGGTTGCTTGCCCAACGGGTTGAATAGAAATAAGTTCCATCAAATTCACTACCGGCATTTCCAGGAGCACCAGTAGCAGCTTCAACATCGAAGCTGAATTGAAGATCCCACATTTCATCTGTTAAAGATAATCCAGGATTGTTATTGCTCAAATTCGGGCCAATATCCCGAACAGGATTTTCTACCTTTTTCATATCAGCGAATAAGCCAATACAAATTAACATTGTTAACGAAATTAATAATAATTTTTTCATTGTTTTCCTCCCTTAATAATTTCAAAAACTCTCAAAAAACCAAATTATGATAGTAATACGTTTCATAAATACTTCTCCATAACTTCGAAATATTTTTTCGATAACTAATTTTCTAACTGACTTATTTTTGAAAGTTGATAATTATTTGTCAAATTGTTTTAATAGTAAGATTTTACAATTAATCTTTTACGAGAGTTATTATTAACAAATAGGCAATAAAAACACCCCGAGAAGTCGGGGCTAATTGCTAACTGCTAACGGCTATTATTTCATAAGATAGAAAAGTTGCCCCTTCCTAAAATAGGCCGGGGCGAAATTCCCTTATTTCAACAGAAAAAAAGTTGCCCCTTCC
>JAOZPK010000030.1:0-6277 GCA_029932755.1 Candidatus Cloacimonadota bacterium
TTACACCGCCATTTCACCTTTTCCAAACATCAAATGATATCTGGTAGTTTATTTCTGTGGAGCTAGCTTTCTGTTACCAGAACTTCCCGTTAAGAAGTATCCTGCCCTTAGGTGTTCGGACTTTCCTCTCCGTGTTTCCACGCAGCAGACACTTTATCTTCTTTGACTACACTAATTATATTATAAATGAGCTACAAGAATTCTTCCGCAACTTTCACAATAAATTACAGA
This sequence comes from Candidatus Cloacimonadota bacterium, assembly GCA_029932755.1. Lineage (GTDB taxonomy): Bacteria > Cloacimonadota > Cloacimonadia > Cloacimonadales > TCS61 > Tenebribacter. Next base: position 232 of record JAOZPK010000030.1, read on the forward strand.
TTCACCTTCTTTTATATCAATAGCAACTTGAGGCCGAATAGTATACCCGCAGCCACTGCAAGCATTATTATCATTAAATGCAACTGCTTTGCGATTTCTATTTTTTATTAAAGCAGCGTATCTTCGGATAAGATCCCTTGGAAGTTCTATTGCTAAAACATTCCTCTTGCTTTTTAGATCTTCGATATCTTTTTGTACTTCTTGTATTTCTTTTTCAAGCTTTTCCTCATTAGCCTTAAGTTCATCAGAAGCTTTCTTTTGTGCTTTCCTTTCTTCTTCCAGGCGCTCTTTAAGCTCAGATTCAACTTCCATTAACCCAATTAATTCATCATCAATTCTAGAGTTCTTTTTTTCCAGATGATTTATCTCACTGTTAAGCGCTTTATACTCTTTGTTGGTTTCGATAGTAAGAAGTTGATTTTTATATTTTGCGATTTTGCTGTTATTGTCTGTAATATCGAGTTCTTTTAATTTTTGATCTTTCTGGTTTTCATCAAGTTCACTTTTTGTAGCTGCTACAGTTTCATCTGCATTCTTTAGAGATTGCTTTAAACTATTCAATTGCTGGGGTAATTCTTTTGTTAGAATATTTTTCTCCCCAATGATCGTATCGAATTTTTGCATTTGAATTAATATCCCTAATTGCTTTTTCATTTACACCCCTTAAATCTTTTAAAAAAACAAAAAAAGCATTTACTTACTAGTAAATGCTTTTATCATTTATGCTATAAATCTTTTTTATCTATAATATTAATCCACAGATAATTCACTATTCTTATACCCACTAATTATTTTTATTAACAAAAAACATTTAGAGCTATTATCTGTCAACTTCATTTATCTCCAAACCCGTATCATTTACTAATATTGTAATATTAGTCTTTTCCTCAGAAATTTCCAGAAAATCTTTCAATATCCTGATATTTGAATTTGGATAAATCTTTTCTTTAATTATTATCTTTAAAGAATCAATATTGTGTGATTTTTCTATTTCTTTAAAAAACTCTAATTTTAATTCTTGTAATTTTTCTACAAGAGAGGATATTAAGGTCTCATCAACTTCCGAATTATTTCTTGCCTGAGTGAGTTTATTAACAGCAATGCGTATTTGCTCTTTTAAAAATGGTACAATTGCAATTTCTACTTCAGTAAGAATACCAAGGGGACTTCCGATAGAAAAAACATCCAAACCTTCACCACTTTGGATAATTCCTCCGGAAATTGAACTGTTTTCTTCGGCTTCTATTATTCCATTTGCATAGATCAGACTGTTTCGAGCATTTTTATTTACCATGATTTTTCCGGAAGCAATAATTTTAGAATTTTCTGCATAATCAAAGATAATATTTCCATGAACAATGATTCCACCTCTGTTACAGCCACGAATATTCCCTTTTACCCAGAGATCACCAAAAATTTCCAAATTGGAATTTGAAATAACTCCGTCGATTGTTGTGTTCCCATAGATGGTTTTATTTGTATCATGAATGTCCTGTGATATAAAGGTAGATTTTACACATATTTTATTCTCATAATCGAAATATGGATATCCTGCCTCTGATGATAATATCTGATTTGTTTCTGCAGAATAGTAAACATTTTTACCTAAAATATCTTCTACATTCACTTGAGATTCTGACTCTGAAGAGACCTTATTGCCAAAAATATCAATTCCACTCTCTTGCACACCACTAATAGAGATATCAGACAGTGGTTGATCCTTTTCAACTTTTTCAAATTGAGATAAAGCATCCATTTCATAATGTTCATCAATATTAATACAAGACTCAGGAGCAAATTTATGCATTACCCCAGCTTTAGCTTTCCTAACGGAAGCTAAAGCAATGAGAAATGGATTACCTATTTCTTTTAATATTCCATGTTTGATATTATAATCTAATGCTTCTTCCAATCCATTCTTAATTCCCACAGAAGAGATAAGAGAAGATATTTCTTTCTCATCGATCATATTACCGTTATCTTCTATTGTGAGATAGGCAGAAAGATTATCTTTTGAAATTGTTAAATAAAGTGTTTTATCTGAATTTGTATAAACTTTTCCATCAGTGTTATCATTCATTTTAAATACTCTCTCTTATGAAATCTATTATATTTATTCCCGTTTTCCGCAATGCTTTTACAATATATTTTACTCCTGTTGTGTTCGTCTAACCCGGGTTTTGCAATCATTACCCTGATCTTCTTTTGTGCACCCATTAAGCCCTCATATACAAAAAACATTAATAAACACTCGTATTTGGCGTCAACTTTTTTCTTGCGTAATTCATTGGTTGACACATAATTCAAGTAATATTTTCGTGCTTAATATTTCAATTAAAGGAGAGTGTGAAAAATGTATTCTACTGCTGTTTTAGGCTGTGCGTGGGGTGATGAAGCAAAAGCAAAGATCGTCGATGTTCTGGCAAAGAATGCAGACTATGTTGTTCGTTTTCAAGGTGGGAATAATGCCGGTCATACAATTAAATTGAAAGATAAAAAATATGTATTTCATCTCGTTCCTTCCGGAATTCTATATCCGGAAAAAACATGTCTAATTGGAAGCGGTGTTGTCATTGATCCATTTCAACTATTAGCTGAGATGGACAAACTTAAAACACAGGGGATCTTGTTTGAGAATAGATTTTTTATCGATCCTAGAGCTCAGATCGTACTTCCGTTACATCGTGAACTGGATGGAAAAGCAGAAGCAGACAGTAAACAAACAAATATTGGAACAACAAAACGTGGAATTGGGCCATGTTATTCAGATGCAATTGCACGTTATGGAATCCGTTTCGGAGATCTATTTGACAAAGAATACTTACGGGAACGTATGGAAAATTTTTTAAGATTTCATAATTATCCAATTTCAGAAGTAGATAATGTTTTAGAAGAACTAACTGCGATCACAGAAAAGTTAAAACCATTCTTGAAGCAGATACCATATTTATTAAATGAGGTTACAGATAAAAATATACTCTTTGAGGGAGCTCAGGGCGCATTGCTTGATGTAACATTTGGTACATATCCGTTTGTTACTTCTTCTCACACTATTGCCGGTGGAATTGCCATTGGAGCTGGATTTGGCAAAAAAGTAGATCGGACAGTTGGTATTTTTAAAAGCTATTATACCCGTGTTGGTAAAGGACCATTCCCCACAGAGCTGCATGATGAGACCGGCAATAAAATAAGAATTCAGGGAAATGAATTTGGTTCTACAACTGGGCGTCCACGCCGTTGTGGTTGGTTTGATGCTGTTGCAGCCAAATATACAGCTATGCTGAACGGCATTGATGAAATTGCATTTACTCTTCTGGATGTTCTATCCGGTTTTGATACTTTGAAGATTTGTACGGGATATAAGATCGGAGATACCATAACCAATGAATTCCCACATTCTGCTAAAGCTTTGGAACAAGCAATACCTCAGTACATTGAACTTCCGGGCTGGAATGATGATATCACCGGAATCACAGAGTTTAATAAACTTCCGAGAAACGCACAGAAATATATAGCAAAGATCGAGGAGTTTATCGGTAAGAATGTAACGATAGTTTCTGTGGGACCTGAACGGGGACAAACAATCTTTAGATAATTGCTAAATTGCTGTAAACAAATAAATCTTGACATTAAGACTTCCTATTTCAGTTTGTTCCAGCCTTTATAAAAAGGTATAAAATAAAGAGTTATCTGTTATATAGATTAGAAAAATTTTATAAGGAGAATTAACATGAAAAGGACTTATCAACCTCATAATAGAAAGAGGAAAAATAAGCACGGCTTTAGGTTAAGAATGTCTACAAAAGCCGGTCGTAAAGTTTTAGCTAGAAGAAGAGCAAAAGGTAGAACTCGCTTGACCGTAAGCGATTAAATGCTATCTATAACCTCAAAAAGAGAATACCAGAATGTTTATAAAGAAAATATAAAAACAGAAGGTAATCTCTTTATTTTTTTAAAGAAGAAAATACTTGAAGATTATTTTGCAGTTGGAATTGTAGTAAGTAAGAAAGTTGGAAATGCGGTTATTAGAAATAAAGTGAAACGTCGCATTCGTGCTTTTTTGAGAGAACATGAAGAATTACATCCGACTGGTGTGAAATTGGTAATTGTAGCAAAACCCGAAGCGGGAACTGCCATTTGGCAGAAAATTAAGGATGATTTAATTCAATTATTTGAAATTATACAAAAATGAAAATTTTTAACAAAGTCGCTTTATTGATCATAGGGTTTTATAGAAAATATATTTCTGTTGTTTTACCACCTTCTTGCCGATTCACACCAACTTGCAGTCAATATTCCTATCAGGCATTCTCTAAGTATTCATTCCTAAAAGCCCTGAAATTGTCGATCTTCAGAATATCAAAGTGTCATCCCTTTCATTCGGGTGGACACGACCCATTACCATAAGGAGCATTCATGGACAAAAAAACTTTATTAGCTGTTTTGCTTATACTAGTTGTATTTTGGTTAAGTAGTGAATTTATTTGGAAAAATAAAAATACCCAGCAAATTCAGCAGCAAGCAACCACAGAAAACGTAAATGACTTATCTGACCAAATAGTAGAACCTTCCAACCAAATACCAGAATCACCGGTAAATGAGACAGAAATTATCGCACTTGATAATAACATTGACATCAATAATAATATTGTTCTGGAAAATGAACTGCTAAAAATAGCATTCAGTAATAAGGGTGCTGTTATCAATTCGGTTCAATTAAAAGGTTTTTTTATGAAGGACAAAGTTTCTTTTGTTGAATTAATTAATGAAAACGGCGGCATCCTTAATACGAAATTAAACGATACGGTCGGCAATATTTCAAATTATTCCAACATTCCATTTCAATATGAACTTAACGAAGCCAGCCGCAAGATCACTTTCATTTCCAAAACTGAAAAAGGAACTTATAAAAAAATATTCACACTTTCAAATGATTACCAGCTTATCATGGAAACACAACTTAGCGGATTTAATAATGTAAGTGGTTATGAAATTGATTTTGGCAGCGGTATTGCAGACACAGAAGAATACCTGAAAATGAAAAACAGAGAATACGCAGTTCTCTCTCAGATTGATAATGATATTAATAAGATCGCTCTTTCTAAATTGAAGGAAGAGAAAAAAGCAAGCGGAAGTATAGATTGGGCTGCAATTCGTTCCAAGTATTTTACATTAGCAATTATCCCTGATGAACTTATAGAGATGAATAAAATTTCTGCTTTTAAAGTAGAGGAAAGCCCTTCCATGAAATTATCCATTTCAACAATCGGCTCACAGATAAATCATAAATATCGCTTGTATTTGGGACCTCTCGATTATGGCAGATTAAAAGAGTACGATATAGGAATTGACAATATTGTAGAAATGGGACCAAAATTTTTGCAGGGAATAAGTAAAATTTTTCACTGGTTTCTTTCCTTCTTGTATGGGTTTATTCCAAGTTGGGGTTTGGTTATTATTATTTTTTCTATAATTCTTAAAACTCTTCTTTATCCATTAACACATAAGAGTTTTGAATCTACAACCAAAATGCAGAAGATCCAGCCACTTACCAAAGAGCTTCAAGCAAAATATAAGGGTGATCCGCAGAAGATGAATGCAGAACTTAAAAAGTTATATAAAGAACACGGAGTTAATCCGCTGGGCGGATGCTTACCTATGCTGCTGCAAATGCCCGTGATCTTTGCCCTTTATCCTCTGCTAAGATATTCTATTTCGTTAAGACAGGCTAGTTTTGGCTGGTTACCCGATCTTTCTGAGCCAGATCCAATTTATGCACTTCCAATTTTAATGGCAGTATTTATGTTCGTTCAGCAAAAACTGATGGCTCCTTCTAAGAAGAATCTGGATGCTATGGATGATAAGCAAAAAGCACAAATGCAATCTCAAAAAATGATGATGTACTTCATGCCGATTATGATGTTCTTCATCTTCAAAGGATTATCATCCGGATTAGTTTTATACTGGACAGTATTCTCAATAATCGGTTCCGTTCAACAGTACTTCATTAAGAAAAAATTTATGTAGGGAATATACAGTCATGAAA
>JAOZPK010000030.1:6377-20257 GCA_029932755.1 Candidatus Cloacimonadota bacterium
AAGAAACACTAGTAATAGGAAAATCAACCTCAAAGATAATATCCGACTTTATGAAAGAGCATAACCTTGGGCTTAACGATTTTAAATTTGAAGTGATGGAAGAAGGTTCAAGCGGTTTTTTGGGTTTATTCGGTTCTAAGCCAACAACTATCAAATTCATCTATAAAGAAAGTAAAGCTCATCTAATAAAATCCAAAGCAAAAAAAATTGTAAAAACCAGTGTTAAACCTGAAAAGAAGATCAAGAAAAAGATTGGTAAGAAAATCAGTTTTAAAAAGGAAAGTTTAGCAAACAGCAATCCTGAAGACATAATTAAAATAACCAAAGATTTTGCACAGGGAATTTTGGCAAAAATGAATATTACTTCCGGTGATGTAGAAGTTACCCAAGAAAACGGCATATATTATGTAACCGTAAATAATTCAAAAGATGCAGGTTTTATTATTGGAAAAGAAGCCAAAATGCTTGATAGTTTACAACATCTTTTAAACCAGATGGTAAATAAAGCCGAGAAAAAGAAAATTCAAGTTATTATAGACGTTGACGGATACAGAGATAGACGAAAAAAAGCTTTATTAGAGAAAGTTGACAGCATTGCCAAGAGGGTGAAGGAAACCGGAAGAAGTTACACTTTCGAACCACTTCAAGCCAGCAATAGAAAGGTTGTACATCAGCGAATAGAGAAAGACAACGCACTTAGAACCAGAACCATTGGTGATGGTTCCAGAAAACGTGTTGTTGTCCTTCCTACCAATAAACCAACAGATAAACAAAGTAAATAAAAAAGAATAGTATTATTATTTTTGGGTTATGATACGAATAAGCAGTTAATTAAGATTGGAGATAGAAAAACTATTTTTAAGTTAGTTATAAACATATTAGAAAGAATACCCAAATTTAGCATTAAAGTAAGAGATACTGGATCCTGTAAATAATAATGTTACATAATGAAAATTCAGCATCGTTTCCATACTCCATTTTTCTCCAATTTCAAAACCAAACCCAAAAGCACAGTAGAGAAAATATGGAATACCGCTGCCATAGTATAATTTAGTATAAAAAATTGATCTTCCTATTGGACTTACTAATTTAATATAGCGATAAATGGCTAAATTATCCTTCAGGTTTAATTTATCTTCGTTAGATTCATAGAGACAATCCTTATTGATCAATTTTTTTGGCATCAAAAGATTAAATCCAAATCCACTGATAGTACTATCTTCTAAGGTTTTCTCGATTTCTATCCCCAATGAGAATCCCAAATGGAATTCAGCTGTTGCTCTTTCATCAAAATCATTATATTTATATTTACCTGAAAAAAGACAGCTAGATGTAATTTGAACTTTTCTTGAAATATCTGCTCGAAGGATACAAACAGTTAATAATAGCATGATAACAAAAGTTATCTTTTTCATTTAATTCCTATAATAAATTAAATCAATATTTATTCAACCCTGGTAAGTATCATTGTATATTTACCTGTTTTATCTTCCGGAAATTTAGTGGGATAATTGCCGTCTGGTGAAGTGCAGATCTCAAGTTTATTATCCGGTAAAATTTGTATAATTCCAAAACTATTTGTCCATTCAGAACCAGGACAACCACCCGGACAAAGTTTGATCGTTACAGGTGAGGTTTTACAGTTTAGTTCAAATCCGCCTTTTGTACCACCGCCAGATCCATCATGGAACTTTTCGTTCATGTCATATTTACTTTTCTCATCGAACGTAATATCGCCGCTTATTGCACGTTTGTTTGGTGCAATTTCCCATTTCCCAATAATTAGTTGAGAGATATCTTCTTTCACATCAGCATCCTGAGCATAAATTGTACCTGTAATAGTAAAGAAAATAACGATAAATAAAAAAGCTTTAAAACGATTCATAGATTTTCCTCCTTTTTCATTTTATAAAATTCAACAAATCTGTATCATTTTCAATGTCAATATTATTCTCTTTTGTTGTTCCGTATTCATGGATTCCCGCTTTTGCGAGAATGACAAATTTCTCGGCATGCGAGAGAACTCTATCCTTCGATACTTGGCTAAAGCCAAACTCAGGATGACAGGAGAAAATAATAAATGTCGATCCACCTTTGCGTTTTAGCGTTCTTTGCGGTGAATATTTTTCTCACTCCCAAAATTTTTTATCCAAACTTCTATATTGCACAGCTTCACTAATATGCTCAACACAGATATTCTCACTACCGTCCAGATCGGCAATGGTGCGGGAAACTTTTAATATTCTATCATAAGCTCTGGCAGATAATCCCATTTTATCCATTGCCATTTTTAATATAGATTTACTATCCTCTTTTAAAATGCAATGTTTCCTGATCTGTTTGGAACTCATTTGTGAGTTACTAAAAATGTTACTTTCTGTAAATCGTTTCAGTTGAATTTCTCGCGAGTTGTTCACTCGTTCTCTAATAATAGAAGATTTTTCTCCAGTAGGGATACTACTGAGTTCATCATATTTCACAGCCGGAACTTCAATATGAATATCAATGCGGTCTAAAAGCGGTCCAGAGATCCGTGAACGGTATCTCTGAATATTACCGATAGGACAAGAGCAAGTATGTCCTTCTACTTCACTTCCAAAATATCCACAGGGGCAAGGATTCATCGAAGCTACCATCATAAATTTTGCCGGAAATTCCAAACTTTGTGTAGCACGTGAAATGGTTACAACTTCATCTTCCAAAGGCTGACGTAAAACTTCCAAAACCGATTTTTTAAATTCTGGGAGCTCATCTAAAAATAGAACACCATTATGTGAAAGTGAAACTTCTCCTGGTTTGGGATAACTACCTCCACCAATTAAAGCAACGTCACTAATAGTATGATGCGGAGAGCGAAACGGACGACTTGTTACGATTCCTTTTTGAGCTCCAATAAAACCTGCCACCGAATGGATTTTGGTTGTCTCTAAAGCTTCTTCCAGCGTGAATCCGGGCAATATCGTAGGAATTCGACGAGCCAGCATGGTTTTACCGGATCCTGGAGGTCCTATCATTAAAACATTATGTCCTCCTGCTGCTGCAACTTCTAAAGCACGCTTCACATGAAATTGTCCTTTCACGTCAAACATATCAACCGGACTTTCATCTAAATGTGAGAACATCTCTTTTTTATCAACCTTAAAGGGTTCGATTTTTAGTTTATCTTCCAGAAAATTTATAACCTCATTTAAAGATGCAGCCGGATATACATTCAATTCATCAATAATAGCAGCTTCTTTGGCATTTTCATAAGGTAGAATTAGCCCATCGAGTCCATCTTTCCAGCAGGCAACAGCCACCGGTAAAACACCATTCACAGGACGTAAGCTACCATCAAGAGATAGTTCACCAATAAAAGCATATTTTTCTAATTTTGCAGTTTTCATTTGGTTTAAGGCATAAACCAGTGCCAGTGAAGTGGGAAGATCGAGCGCAACGCCATCCTTTCTAATGTCCGCCGGAGCCAGATTAACGGTATAGCTATGAGTTGGAAAACGAAATCCTGAATTCTTGATAGCTGCCGAAACACGATCTTTGCTTTCCTTAACTGAATTTGAAGGCAAACCAACAATAGAGAACTTTGCCAGTCCTCCTTTTATATCCGCTTCTACTGTAATCTGCTGTGCGTCTATTCCCTGAATTGCATACGATATGGTTTTTCCATACATATTTTGCTCCTTTTATTTTCCAATTACAACTGTTATTTTCTTTGAATATACTTTTTCGCTTTCACGTGCAGTCGCCTGCATCAACACAATATAAACTCCTACAGGCAACTTTTTCCCATTATCATTTCTGCCATTCCAAATGATATTCCCTGTCGAAGATTGCAAAACCTGATCAACAAGCTTTCTTATCATTCTTCCTTTCAGATCAAAAATGCGTAGAGTTACTATGCTCAAAACTTCCGGTAATGCATAAGAGAATATTGTTCTTTCATCACGATAGGGCGAAAATGGATTGGGTTCAACTTTAAGTTTCATATTATTGGGAAGCATTTGCATAAAAATACTGTTGGCCCTTCCTGGCGTACATTGATTTGTAGAAGGTCCCCAATTTTGTTCTGTAGAAATAACTTCCGGATTTACTCTTTCTATTGAAACGCCATCCAATTCATCGTTCCACTCGGGTTGATAGAAAAATTCTTCGATCAAATCTCCACATTCATCCATCAAGCACATCTGTTCTCCATCATTAGAAAGGCTAGATAAACCAGTTAATATAGTAATGTCATCAATATCATATTTAGCTTTTAGATAATCTACATCATTTTCTGAATTGGTGATCAAATAATAGTTTTCCGTATAATATGGAATTTCAAGAGTATCTTCATCAATTATAATTATTATTGTAGTTAAATCCGGTATGGTGAAATTATTAATTATTTCAATCCATTCAGGTTCATCTTCATCAGGGTTATACATGATCTCATTAATTACAAATGGCAGAGAGCCGCTATTATAAAAGCTGAAGGCAATGTTGTTTCCTGTATTCATGTCATTTTCTGAAATTACTTCATATAAGAAACTGAAATATCCACCTTCTAAAATATCCGTTGTAAATTCATAAATGATGGAATCTTCTAAACTGATCTCATCAATAAATATATTTTCTGAAGGATACTCTCCATTTATGATCAGATCACAAGAAATAACTGTTTCGAAGATATTTTCCAAACCAATATTTCTAATCATTACAGTATGAACTATGGTATTTTCATTTATCTGCATGCTGTTAAATTCTAAACTTAGATCGTATTGCATGGGAAGAACACTGTTAGGAAAAGTTGGAGTTCCTAAACTATCAGTACAAATACTCCATATAATATTTTCATCATCAAATGGATCTACTCGTTCAATTGAAAAATCTGTAGGACAACAATTTCCATTATAGGAGGTTGAATCAAATTTTGTTTCAAATTCATCTGTTAAAATTAATGTTTCATCTGTGTTATTTAGAGAAGTCCATTGTGATGCAAATATAATTTTTTTCGGATCAACTTCGGGATAGGTTTGTAGGAACAAAATTGTGTCTTGGCAAACAACAATAAAATCCAGTGGAGGAATATTGCCGTAAAAGCTAATTGTACCGCCTGATGCGTCCATTATTCTTAAGTTATCCACATTATATACACAATCCGTCCGATTAAATATCTCAACCCACTCCTGATTAGTGTTGAGGGGTTTAAACATTATTTCATTCAGCACAAAAGGTGAGTCACCATTTAATAATGAGCTCTCGACATGATTATTCCATAACTCATTATCATACAAGTATATAAGCTCTACTGCAATTCGATGATATCCAATTGATATTTCTCCGAGCTGACATGAAAAAACAATCGTACTTTCTGCAGGAATAGCTGGAAGTTCATAAGTTCCATAAAGTGTGTCATTTAACATAACTTTAATGCTGGCAGCAAGGTTATCCACATTTTCTGTGGATAAGTTAGAAACCTCTGTTTGAAGCCAGTATTCACCCTCATTTTCATAGATTTCAAGGTTACTAATTGCCAGGTCGATCGGGTAAAAATTTGAACCTCCAGGAGAAGGTTCTACGCATTCGAAAAAATCCAACTCACAGTTATTAGAATCTTCCCCATCGTATTTTCTGGCAAGTGTATTTCCATCACCTACATCAGGAGCAAAATACTCACCCGGATTTGAAATATCATCGGGAAGTTCATTAGTATTTGGAGAATCATAAAGGATAGTATCAGTATACATTTCATCTGCCGAGATCAGGCGAATACCATCTGTTTCAGAACCACCATTTTGGAAAGCAAGGGAAGCTATAAGATTAGTATTGGGAACAAACTCTTCTCCAACGAGAAGGAAACCAGAAGGTTCAATATTGATATTGGGAAAAGTGAAAACCAACTCGAATAAGACACCTGCTTTTTCAATAGTCCAACCCTGCAGGTTAATTGTTAAATCAGAAGAATTATACAGTTCTATCCATTCGTAACCGGTATCAGCACCATCAGGATCATACAAAACTTCATTAATAACTACATCTTGAGCATAAAGAGATACAATCATTATAAAGTACAAAATAAACCATAAAACTTTCATTATTTATTCCTCTGCGTAAATATAGCAATAGTCTTTTTAACGTAGTTTCTCGTTTACTCATGAATGGAGATTTAATTCTCTCTTTTCTTAACTCAGACAGGAATGTTTGAGCTACCATTGATATTACTTATTAGTTATATTTCTAAATTATTCAGTTTTGGATACAGTTTTAAAGTTTGGGGTGATCTCAATGTTGGCATAGTTGTGTTTAGTTCCAACACAGAGGTTGAGGATTATTTCGTAAAAATGCAAATCGTCTTCAAAAATCACAAATTTTTCTTTTAACTCTTTAGAACTTGTCTTTGTGCCGGAACAAACATTTTCTCCATTCAGATCGATCGTCCATTCTGCGATAAATTCAAATTTGCCTGATGCGTTTTTTTCTCCTTTAATAGAGATTCCAAGATAAGCTTTGTATTGGATTTTTTCGTTTTTAATGTTAAAAAGTGAATATTCGGCGGTTCTATTTGCAAATATTTCGTTTTTAAATTGGTTCTTTTCATTAAGTGAAATTGTACGGTAAGTAGAGGGAATACGATGTTCTTTAAAATCAGGATCAATATTGTTTTTTCCTCTTTTTATAGAGATCGGAGCATAATAGCGTACCATGCGACTCACATTATAATAAATTAAGTAATCACCTCGTTTTATTTTATTTAAAAGTATTCGATTCTTCCCAATAGGATCATCATCCAACAGTAATTTTTCTCCACTTTTATTAAAATATACTTTCTCCGGCCAGAATTCAATTAGTGTTACTTGAATTTTTTGGAATTGCATTATTGCAAAAGATAATACTATTCCCAAAAGAATTAGAGAAATCAGTATACCTATTTTTGGAATCCCACGTTTCTTTTTGCCTTTTTGTGGTGGTTTGGGTTTTAAAATGGAAGTATCTGCAACTTCGTAAATATCAATTGGTTCTTTTATACCCTTAAGAAAGTAAGCACCATGTTTTTTCCAGGATATATTTCCAATCTTGTGCTGTTCGATCCAGCCATGAGCACTATCAAATACCGGATATGTCATAAAAATTTGTTTGCCGTCTGCCAGACCTTCTACCCTTGAAGCCCTGTTCACATGCCTGCCAAAAAGATCCAGATTAATATCATTTTCTATTGCGATCTGCCCCATGTGCAAACCGATCCTAACTTCCAAATTTACATCATCCAAATTCTGTTTATTATATTTATTAAGTTCTTGTTGTATTTTTATAGCTCGCTCAACTGCGGTTGACGGTTCAGAAAATACCGCCATAATAGAATCGCCAATATGCTTAACTATCAAACCTTCATTATTCTTTTCAATTATTGGAATTAGAATATTATTATGAGTTTTCCGAACTTTTGTAGAAAATATCTCTCCTTTTTCCTCAGTAAGATCAGTAAAACCTTTAATATCTGTAAACATAACGGTAAGCACAGAAGTCTCTCTGAGTTTTCGGTAATTATCTACCGACGTCATTTCCTTTTGTGAAAGTGAATAATTTTGTTTAATATCGTTTTCATTACTCATAGCAAACCTGTTCATTTGAAATTAATTTTATTGATTTTTTAAGTCTGGTTAAAAAAAACGAATAACTACTTGCTCTGTCAATACTTAAATATATTTTCTATAATATCGGACGGAATTATTGATGCCGGTTTGCGAATTTCTGCCAGTTTTTCTGCAGTTTCTCCCATTAAGTAAGAAGCAGATACTGCTGCATCTTTCAGTGAAAGCTGTTGCCCAACAAATGAGGTGATAATACCAGCAAGTACATCACCACTGCCGCCTGTGGAGAGTCCATCATTTCCGGTTGTGTCAAAAATAAATCCCATTTCATCACAATAAATAGAAGTTGCACTTTTAAGCAGAACATTACATTTATATTTTGCTGTAAAATCCTGTAAATATTGTAGAGGATCTTTCAAAATATCCTCGGTTGTAACATCACAAAGTCGAGCAAATTCACCGATATGTGGAGTTAAAAGAACTTTTTTGCCAGAAATGCTTTTTTTAATATTTTTGTTATCAGCTAAAATATTCAAGGCATCAGCATCAAGGATCAGCGGTTTATTCCAGGAAGCTGTTATTTGTTTTATTAAATCAACCATTTCTTCAGATTTCCCAATTCCAGGACCAATTAGTAGAACATCCATTGAGTTTAGTTTATTGAAGAATTCGGTGAACCCCTCTGAATCAAATGAATTGGATTTTTTTCCCCTTTTTGTCTTCGTTTCATTTTGCTGTGACATGTTAAAGGGGAACGGAATTGTATATGTCATTATTTCCAGAAGCTGATTCTCAAAAATTGTTTCTAGTCCTAAAGGATGGAAAAGTGTGATCATCCCTGCACCTGCACGAAGAGCAGCCTTTGATGCTAAAATTGCAGCACCGGTAAATCCGGGAGAACCGGCAATTATTCCAACTTTTCCATAATCTCCTTTATGGGAGAATCTGCTGCGGTATGGAAATATAACATTGTCACAGGTTGCTAATTTACCTTTTAACGGAAATTTTAAAAATATATCATCAGGAATACCAATATCCATAATCAATACTTCACCGCTTTTTTCTCTGCCTTCTCCCAACAACTGTCCGTACTTCATAGCAGCCATTGTAAGCGTAAAATCGGCTTCTACGGCAATTTTTACCTGCCCGGTATTTGCATCTATTCCACTGGCAATATCAATTGCTACAATCGTTTTACCAGAAGAATTGATCTTGTTTATTACATCAACCCGCCAGCCTTTAATTTCACCTTTTAAACCGACTCCAAAGATCGCATCAATTATAAGATCAAACTCAGATAGATCATTTGGTTTTTCTTCAATTCTATAAATTGGAATACAGAGTTTTTCGCATTTATGATAGTTAGAAAGTGTTTCTACGCTCATTTTATCAATATTTCCCGTTAAGAATATTTCGGGAGAATGTTGCCAATTTTGCAGGTAACGAGCGATTACAAATCCATCTCCACCGTTATTTCCGCTTCCGCAAAAAAGAGCAATTCTACTTTTTGGTGCAATAAGATCATTTATGAATTTACTGCATCCTCTGCCTGCATTTTCCATAAGTTCCTGTCCGAGAATTCCAACTTTTTCAATTGTAAATTTATCAATTGAATTTATCTCTTCGCGTGAAAGTACAAACATTTTACATTCCTCTTTTATTTATAGCAGACTTGGCACATGCAGCCCTTCCAACTTATCCCAAGATTTATCTGCCGAAGGAAGATTCCTACGGAACTTAGGACAAGTTTCATCTCCTACACCTCCGGCAACACTATTTCAAACGTTGTTCCAACATCTACTTCGCTTTCTAAAACTCTTATTTTTCCATTATGATATTCTTCCACAATACGGTGTGCCAAACTGAGTCCTAATCCCCAACCACGCTCTTTATTAGTAACTCCGGGGCGAAATATTTTCTTGAACATTTTCTTTGGCATTCCCTTCCCTTCATCTGCAATGTGAATATAGGTTTTGTTTTTGTGGGAAAATGCTTTAACGCCGATATATCCATCTTTTTGCTTCATTGAATCAACGCAATTTTTAAATATATTTTCCAGAGTCCATTTTATTAGATCAGGATCTAAATTTATTTTTTTATCTTTAATTTCGCTTTCAAATTTTATTTCAATTTTTTTGGAAACTGCCGGTAGTCTTCGTTCAAAATATTCTATTGTCTCCTCAATAATATCATGTAAACTACAAGATTGAAACTTCATTACAGAACCAACCTTACCAAAACGGGAAGCGATCTTGCTAAGTCTTTCTACATCACCCCGCATAAAATCCAACATTTCCTGAAGTTCCTTTCCATTTTTACAATTTCCCATTTTAGAAGACAGAATATCTATCCAGCCACTCAGTGAAGAGAGTGGTGTTCCAAATTGATGAGCAGTTTCTTTTGCCAGTCCAACCCAGAGAATATCACGCTCTGTTTTCTTAATAGTATAAACACCATACATTCCTAATATTACATAAAGAAAGATAAAAGCCATACCAACATACGGCATCATTTTTAGTTGGATCATTGTTTGGGAATCACCATAAAATACATAGCTATATATCTTATCATCGTCATCACTTATTTTAAGTGGGATCATTGAATGTTTTGATTCCATTTTTCTAACCATGCTTCTCAGGATATTCTGTTGACGTGTTTCCAATTGATTGAAATTATCTTTTGGAATATCTATGTTTTCCCAGGAAAATGGAGATTTCAAGCTATCGGTAAGAATAATGGGATAATCAATTCCAGGTAAAATTTCTTCCATGAAATATTGAAACAAAAAGTGTTCTAGATTTACATCGCTTGGCATACCAACAAATTTTGAGTAAAGATCCGGTACAATTTGAACATCTTTTTTAACATTGTTTATAACAATATTCGTGAAGATTATAAAAAGTACAAGTAAAAGTACGCTTCCTAAAATAAAATAAACTTTAAGAAGGAGGCTTTTGTTACTCGCTTTCTTTTGCAATTTCCCAGATTTCATCTAATTGCTCCAAGCTTGCATCAAGCATTTTTTTGCCGTTACTAGTAAAATGATTTTCTACTTTTTTAAACCGGCTCTCAAATCTACCTATTGTTCTTCTTAAGGCGGTTTCCGTATCAAATCCAGATTTTCTAGCAATATTAACTATAGCAAAGATCATATCGCCCAATTCATTTTGCATTTCTTCGATATCTTTATTCTCATAGGCTTCCTGAAATTCCTTAACTTCCTCTTCCAGTTTATCTACTGCCGGAGCTAAATCTGGCCAATCAAAACCAACTGAAGCGGCTTTTTCCTGCATTCTTTGTGCTACGATTAATGCCGGCATATTTTGTGGAATTCCATCAATAGCAGAAGTGCGGGAATGTTTCTTTTCTTCCAACTTAATCCGTTCCCAATTCATCTTCACACCATCTGCATCGGTGGCATGACCATCTCCGAAGATATGAGGATGCCGACGAATAAGTTTTTCATTTATTTGCGTAAGTACATCTTCCATCTTGAATCTATTATCTTCTCTGGCAATTTGTACCTGCATCACAATATGCAGCATGAGATCACCCAACTCTTCGGAAAGATGTTTATAATCTTTATTTTCAATTGCTTCAACAGATTCATACAGCTCTTCTATAAAATTGGGAATTAGAGATTCATGGGTCTGTTTTAAGTCCCAGGGACATCCATTTTCCTTATTACGTAATTTTTCAATAACTTCTATCAGTTTATTAAATTCCTTCATTTTTCCTCGAGTTCTTTAATGTATTCTTCATCTTTTTTCCCATCAGGTACAATATCAATATTGTTTTCCCAGTTTTCAACTGTTTTTTTATTTTTTATTTTTTTTCGTATCACACCCACGATCAAAATAAATGGAAGCACTCCCCAGATAAGTCCTGTAGAAGCCATTAATATTGCAGTCTTAAAGTGGGTTTTGGAATAATTCTCAAATTGATCTGAGAAAGTTTTAGTGGTCATGAAAAAACTGTTTAAGAAAGCTCGCTCAAAGTTTCCGGTTGATCCGGCTTTATCCCAAAGCTGATAGAATGATCTCCTTTTTTTTGAATAGAGATATTTTACTGCCAGCCCCGATTTTGCATAAAAAGATTCCCATTCGATCATATTATTGGGATAAGAATTTTTCATCTTTTCAAGCGGTAGAGAATTTCCCAAAATGTAATTTTTTGCAAAATTCAGTTCACGTTCAATTCCCATATCATTAGAAAAATAAACAGCCATGCCCTCGTTGAACCAAAGCGGTGGATTTTTCCAATATATACCTACAAAATGATGAATGTATTCATGCAGTAAAAGTTTACGGATATTAGATATATTTTTTAAGTACTTAGGATTCTTTAAGAAAATGGTCCTGTTTCTTCTATCATAAAAACCGGAACTGAATTCCATGATCGCAGAATGTTGTTTAGTCCAACCATTATAAACTTTGCTATCCGCTGCTATCATTACATTTACTGGGACATCAAGATAAGAGCCTACACCCTTTTGAAATGACTGAATATCTTTATCTAATTGGATGATGAATTGTGAAGCTGCAGTTGTATCTTTTGCTTCAGCAAATAATATAATATCCCGATAATAGATCTTTTCATATTTGATATTTGCGGCTGATAGTGAGGAAAAAAGGCAAAACAAGATGAGAAAAATAAGTACGTTTTTTAGTTTGAACGTGTTATTCTCCCAGAATACGTTTTTTTATTTTATCTGTAAGTTTTTTTATATCGAAAGGTTTAAAGATCACATCCTTCAAGCCGGCTTTTCTGGATTTCACAACAACATGATCGGGATCATATCCAAAACCTGTCATCATAATTATTGGCAAATGTTCATTATATTCTTTAGCACGAGAGTAGAGTTCATAGCCGTCCATATCCGGCATGGCAATATCTGTAAGCAGCAAATCAATACCGCCCGTCATAATTCTATTTAATGCTAGATATCCTTCATTCTCACAGATAACTTCCAATTCAGAACAACATTCTTCCAATTCCATTTTAAGATATTCTGTTATAGAAACATCATCATCTACGATTAAAATTCTATGCCCCATCATCAAACCTCGAACTAACTATTTAAATCAAATATGATCTTATCTTAAGCTGTGACTTTTTATAAAACTCATTTATTCTATCAAGAATTATTTTATCATTTTTATTTATGAGATATTTATACACTATCCAGCGTTCTGCCAGTTGATCTTTATTGAAAGCTAATACTTCGTTATCCCTGAATTCTACCGTAACAAGCGGAAATTCCCCTTTTTTCCCATTCTCAACTATTCCGTTCAATCTTCCATCTTTAATTGTAAAATTTCTTCCATTTTCATCGAATTCTAAGTTTAAATTCTTGGTTATATTAATAAACCTCAAGTATTCAAAATATTTTTCTACCAATTGAATTTTATTCTTTAGTTTTTCTGCTTTTTCAAATTGGAGATTACTGAAATATTTATCATATTCTTTCTGTTTGGAAGACAAGAGATCTTTGGTTGGAATTATGTACGGAAGGATAGCTTTTGTATATGTTTCATGTTTTTCTTTAATGCACCAGCCAAGACATTTATCGGATTTATATCTGATGCAGGGATATGGTTTTTCATCCGGGCAAAGTGGAAAATAGAATAGATCCGCCATAGCATCAAGCAAATCAAAAAGAAAGAATCTATCTTTGAAAGATCCGATGTAAAATCGGTTCTCTTGCGTATCTTCAACAATTTTAATGTATGGTGGCTCATCAAAATTTATTCCCAGATATACATATTGTTCGTAAGGTTTGATCATAGAATTGAATTCCGGGTGAGAGGTACTTTCAAGTTTTTTTTGATGAACAAGTGCTGCAAAAAGTGATGTGTGTTCTTCAAAAGCAATTTCTACTGTTTGAGAAACTAGTTGAAAAATATTTCTATCATCTTTTGCAACTTTGAACAATTGTCTTATGCTCTTATCGAGAGAAGAAGTTTTGTTAATATATAAAATATTGTCAGCACCTGATAAAGTAAAAATTCCCTTTCCAAACGGGATTTTTTGTTTATTAATTTCTGTTTTATTAAATTTAATCATGAAGTTCAACGTTAGAAGCTGTTATCAAGTGTCAATGAAAAAAGGAAGAGGAAAGTACCTAAGTGTCTAGGTTGAAAAGTTAAGAGAAGAAGTATTTGAAATGTGGAATGGATAATTAAGCAGCATTTCTCATTTTAACAGCAAACACTTTTTTATCGCTTCAGTTTTGCCATCAACATTTAATTTATAGAGATAAACACCGGAACTAACTTTCTTCACTTCATCATCTTCCCCATTCCAAACAAT
>JAOZPK010000123.1:0-4675 GCA_029932755.1 Candidatus Cloacimonadota bacterium
ATCTTGCTATGTTGGAACAAAAAAGATTTACCGGAAAGGAACTTCATGCATTTATAGAAAATGCTAATAAGGTTCTGGAAATGATAAAATAGGTTTCGTTTATCGCTAAGGACGCAAAATCGCGAAGAAAAATTAATAGAAGCCTTCCGGGTTTAAATACTTGGAAGGCTTTTTTATTACCTCACCCTTTATACCCCTCCTAACATAGGCGAGGGATATCGGAGATAATATGTAAGAAACTGTCTCTCTGAGAAATTATACTTAAGTATTCTCACGAAGAATCTCAGATTTTGTTAAAAAAATCAGGTGTTATGTAATAAGGAAAATAAATGAAGATTAAGTAATCATAAAATAATTGAAAAAATTAATAAATTGACTTTTTAATTGATAAATGAAAAAGAATAAATAAAAACTCTTAGGAGGTGATCATGAAAAAGGTAATGTATTTCATTCTTCTTTGTACGCTTGTTATTTTAGAAAGCTGTGGGAAAAAAGAGGTTAAAAAAGCAGAAGTTATTGTTCAAAAACCAGAGCCGGTAAAAGTCGAAGTGGTTAAAGCAGAGGAACCGGTAAAGATTAAACAACCTGTTGTTATAGAAAAAGAAGACTTTCAGCTTCAGCTGGTTGCCAGCACAGATATATATGAAGTGGAAGCTACTCAGGAAGTTTTATCAAGACATGGCTTTAAAACTATTAAGACCATAAGGCACAAAGACGGCGAATTATTTCACAGACTCAGGATCACAGGATTTCTTACATATACTAAAGCTTATGATATGGGAGAAAAAATTAAAAATGAACTTCATCTCATAGCAAATTACTGGATTGAAAAAGTAAAAATATAGAGAATGTTTCCGTTACCTGGATATGATAGAATAGGGTAGTTACCGCTAAGGACGCAAAGGCGCGAAGATAGATGTTTTAAATAGTTTTAACTGAAAATGTCTCCCTTTGAAAGGGAGAAGGATGTGGAAGCGTCCAGAGGGTTTGGAAATAATATTCTCGTTACACAGCAGAAGCTGTGTAATAAGGATTTTTCCACCTCACTCTCTGTCCCTCTCCTAGCATAGGCGAGGGATGTCGAAGAGAATATGTAAGAAACTGTCTTTCTGCTTGTCAAACCGAAGTATAAAAAGCAACGTTTTACTTCATAAAGGCGATTTATAGAAGGCTGGAGAAATTCTACTTGGGTAATCTTGCGAAGAATCTCAGTTTTTAGAGTCGTAAGAAATTATGACAACGACTTGAAATTAAAACTCATTTCAACTCGTCATAACTTACAATTAGTAAACTTAGATTCCCGTTTTTACGGGAATGACAGGATTTTATGGAACTTCACTTATCCGTGACTATTCGTGAGCTTAATTTCTGCTCTAACTCAAGTAGTTTTCTTTTAATCTTAATTCCACCACCAAAACCACCAAGATCACCACTTTTGCGAATAACTCTGTGGCAGGGAATAATTATCGGGATCGGGTTTTTACCGTTTGCATTTCCTACAGCTCGAGATTTTTTCTTATCACCAACTCTTTCTGCCAGTTGCTGATATGAGATAGTCTCTCCGTAAGGAATTTTTTTAAGTTCATTCCAGACAGATAATTGAAAATTTGTCCCAATTGGTTTAAGCGGAATATCAAATGTTCTTCTTTCTCCGGCAAAATATTGTTTGAGTTGTTTCTCTGTTTCAACTAGAATTGGAATATCAGAATTTGTAATATTTCCTTCATTATCAAACCTGATCTCAATTAGAGAATCTCCATCAGAAACGAGCAATAGATTTCCGATGAGTGTAAACACATTTCTGTAAAATAGATTAGAGTCTAACATATTTTATTCCTTGTAGGGTCAATTCCCCGAATTGACCGCTTTCTAGTTGCATGGCTCATGCTATGCAACGCATATTTACAGTTTTCATCACACAGCAGGAGCTGTATGACGAGATGATTTAATCTAGTACGAAACGAGATTCTTCGTTAGAATAATTGCAAGAATCCTCAGAAAGACGTTTCGGAAGCATTAACAAACTGGAGCGGATTACGGGTCTCGAACCCGCGACCTTCAGCTTGGGAAGCTGACGCTCTACCAACTGAGCTAAATCCGCTCTTAATAAACCAACACTTATCTAAATGGATTAATGTAAAATTTTTATGCAAGTATTTTAATATTTCTTAAGTTCCGATTCGATTAGATCATGAGTTGAATTAAGTGCTTCTATCAATTTATTTAGCTTATCTTCATAGATTTCACCTGTCCATTCATCCATCCAGATCTTCTTAAATTCAATTGCAATACAACAGGCTGAACCGGGAAAATTATTATGGATCCATCGCGAAAAATGTCCACCAATGAATTTTACATTTATTCTGGCATCCAACGATCTTCCGAAATAATCGAATGATATAAGCTTGTTTTGAATTGTATCTACTAATGGAAACCATTTTTCTGGCATGTTATTTGTTCCAATAATGATCTCAGGATTTAGCTTCGGATCATCAAAGTTTGCTTCCTGTCCCTTTCTGTGATGGTTATAGGAATGAATATCATAAACGAAAAATTTTCCAAACTTTTTCTCTAATTGTGTAAAATGACGTTTTGCTAAAGTATAAAATTCGTGATATTTTTCTAGGCTTTGTGAAATTACTAGATCAGATGGAGTCTCTTTTCGAGTTTGAATACCCCAGGAATCTTCAGGTTTCATGTAAATGCATTTTTCAACAGATCGGTTCAGGTCAACTTCAAAGCGACTGGTTCTACCAATTATTGTATTAGAAGAGAAGTGAGTGAACTTTTCAGTGTAAGGATCTTCTTCCATTAAGCGTATATTTTCGCTGACAGCCAGATTTTTCAGCACTTTCTTCGATACATCATGACCATTATGAATTGCTGTACAAACGATTGGAGATTCATATTTGAAATCAAATTCTGCTAATTTATTCATGAACCTCAAACCTCCTTTTATTCCCCCTTATGAAGGGGGACGCTTTGTCATCCTCGCAAAAGCGGGGATCTTAAGATTAACCCATAATTATTATCATAGATTCCCGATCTATGTCGGGAATGACAACTACAATCTGGTTTCCGAGCGAAACTCTGCAATCAGAGTAAAGTATTTGATTTCTGATTCCGCTTAGCTCCCCTTGGAAGGGGAGAAGCCGTAGGTAGAAGGGTTTACATTAATTTAGAAATCAAATATATAAACACTCAACACTCAACACTTAACACTTAACACTATATTACTCAACCATCAATTCAACATTTTCATCAGGTTCAGAGATAATAACAGCTTGATCTTTAAAATATTTATTTGCCACTGTTTTGATCTGAGCCGGAGTTATCTTTCTATAAATTTCTGAAACTCTGTCTATATAATCATAACCCAATCCCAATGCTTCAAAATGGGTGATGTAATAGGGAAGAGAGTTTTCATTCAGCATAGCTTTAAGCATCTTCTCATTCTCGTCAATTGCACTATTTAGTTCATCTATTGCCACATCTTCTGTCATTAATTTTGTAAGCTCGTTCACCATAACTTCAATGAGTTCATCTTTCTTATCGATAGAGGTTTGACTGCTCAATTTGAAATAACCAAAATTTTCGGAAGCATGAAATTGCGGAAAAGCATAATAAGCAAGATTATTAGTTCCACGAACTGCCTGATGAAGCCTGCCGCGTGACCCGCTTAGGATCTGGTTTATCAATCTCATTATAATGTAATCTTCTGTTGCAAGAGGCGGAGCAGAACAGTAAATATCTAGGTTCACCTGTTCAAATTCATATTCATTCAAAAAAGTTTCACTTATATTGGGAATTTTAATAAAGTTCTTTTCTGCTTTAATTTTCTTATCCGGCATATTTTTCTCTATGTCTTTCGCTATCTCTATGGCTTCTTCTTTAGTTATATCTCCAAATAATGTTACAATTAGTTTTTCCGAATTAAAAAAAGTTTTATGCAATTTCTGAAGATCTTTTTTAGTTAATGAAAGGATAATATCTTTTTTAACTTCACTGGAAAGTCCGGCACGTGAATCAGCAAATAGTACTGAATTGATATAATCTTTATGAGCAGTAGAAGCCTGACTTTTAGATCGTTTATAACTTGCATTGATCTCTTCTTTGGCAAGAGCAAGTTCCTTAGCTTCAAAGCTTGGATTTTTGAAGGCATCGAACAGCATCTCTTCCAATTTATTATAATCAGCTTTTAAACATTTGAACTCTATATTGGTTCCATTAGAAGAATTGCTTGTACTAAAGTAAACTGCATGATCTTCTTTCCATTCCGTTATATCCAGGGAATTGAATTTTTTTGAACCGCGAAACATCAGATTAGTCATAAAAGAGAGAGTACCTGCATTTTCCATTGTTTCATAATTTGTAGAGATCGGAAGATGAAGGATCGCATTGATCAACGGTTTTTCGGTATTCATTTTATGAAGAAGAATTAAGTTTTCATTTATCTGAACCTTCTCGATCTCCGTCTTCTCGATGGAGGCGATATCCTTACTTTCCAACAAAGCTTTATCACCTTTTGGCACTGCTTTAAAGATAACCCTGTTTTTAGGAACTAAATGCTTTCTTAATTGGAAGGCAAGATCTTCTGCCGTTAGGGATTCCAGGATTTGGATCTGAGTTGGATAATAATCCGGTACATTATACATCATCATCGTCCAGCCGATAC
>JAOZPK010000123.1:4775-5889 GCA_029932755.1 Candidatus Cloacimonadota bacterium
GAAAAAAGTACACTAAGAGCTACATTAAGGGCAGTGGCATCCTGGTAATCTGATGCAGATAGAATTGTAGAAATGTAAACAGAGGGTGTTTCAACAGCAAATTCTTCGATGTACTCAATAGTGCCTTCACGCTGATGTTGGATTGGTAAATAAACTGGTTCTATCTGTCTTCTGGGGAAATCCTTAAAAGCATCAACTATTTCTTCCAGCATCTCTTCCGCTTCAAAATTACCAACTGCAACAAAGATCATATTATTGGGAGCATACTTGGCTTTATAATAATCCTGCAGTTCATCTCTACTGATGGTTTTATATAGTTCCGTATAGCCAATTACCGGAAAGCGTTTATTGGAATTTGGATATACCAGCTCACTATGTCTTTGATAGATCTTAGAATGCGGGGGAGTGGATCGCATAACGATCTCTTTGAGGATAACTTCACGTTCCCTTGCAACTTCAAAAGAATCACAAAGGCATGATTGCAGTTGCTGGGAAAGATTGCGCAAAGCCATATCTTTGTATGGTTTATCTACAGTTATGTAAAACGCAGTAACAGCCGAACTTGTGTAAGCATTTACAAGTGCACCCATCTCTTTACCCATTTCATTATATTCGTCTTCAGTATGAAATTCGGTTGTACCGCTGGAAACAATGTGTTCCAGATAGTGGGAAATTCCTGCACCCAGGTATTTTCCTTCATTCACAGAACCTGTTTTCACAAAGCAGTAAAAACCAACCGATTCATTAAGCCTGTTTTCTTTCACAACTATCTGCATTCCATTTTTAAGTGTTGTTTGTAATAGGTCATTTGCAGAAACAGCAGTAATTGCAATTAACATGATAAGTAAAATTATTATTCTTTTCAAAATTCCCTCCAGAATTTATATATTGTCTTTTTGGGGGTGCTACAAATTTATAAAGAGATGTCTTTCTGAGGAAGAGCTTACAAAGGCATTAGACGAAGAATCCGTCTGAACCGGATAAGTCTCATTATAATCAGTATGACAAAAACACATCTATTATGCAGAACCAACTCCATATTATATTTATCAAAATTTAGAATTGCATTTTTTGTTCCCTATCTTAATTGTAAATAAATTTATAATAAAATAAA
>JAOZPK010000031.1 GCA_029932755.1 Candidatus Cloacimonadota bacterium
TGTTATCAGCGGTATAAAGCGAGGTGACATCACTCTTTTCAATCTCTTTCATTTTGCCTAATTGTTTTGTTAGATCCTTTATCTTTTGTAAAGTTCCAGTTTGGTAAATACCATCTCTATTTTCAATTGCAATGATAATTCCATCTTGAATATTAAATATCTCTTCTGCCTGATCACTATATACAAATGCCGGATGTTCTTGCGGCATATATTTATCTAAATCAGTTTCCATTTTGCTATTTTTCTTCATCTTCATAAAGAAAGCGATTGAGATGATCAACAAAATTAACATCGTGATTTTGGGAAATCTTAATATCTTATTCAATATTTTTTCCATATCTTCTCCTTTTTGCCAATAAACTACACTGACTAAACACTAACTTTTTTATAGTTCTAAAATTACATTTATTCAGTTAACATTCACTAACTTCTAATTTTAAAATAATTATTCCGTAGCGATTAATTTTCTAATATCATTACAGAGCTGTTTCCCCTCTGTTTCCAGATTGAAGATCATACTAGACATACTCCACTGAGTCACCAATAATCTCATCGAGCCGATGATGATTCGAACTAAACTTAAAGAAGTTATATCAGCTCGTATTTCTTCTTTTTTCTGGCCAGTTTGTATTATTGAGTCCAGAATTTTGTGGGATTGATCCATCATATTATTCATCTTTAAGATCAGGATTTCCTCATTCTGGAAATTTGCTTCAGAAAAGATAACTTTCGCAAAATCGGGATTATGATTGATTATTTTAAAATGTTCGAGGATGAAACGTTCAATATTATTCAGAGAATTTGCAGATCTCTTCAACTTATTGAAAGCTGGCTGCATTTTATTCTGAAAATTTATGATAACAGCTTTCAATATCTCTAGTTTATTGTCAAAATGCCTATATAGTGCAGGTTCGGAAATCCCGATCTCATTTGCCAGATTTTTGGTTGTAAGGTTTTGAATTCCTTTATCAGCTATTAGTTTTATTGCTGTTTCAACAATTTGCTGCTGCCTCTCGCTGAACATCTTTACTACCTCCTCAATATTCACCAGTTAGTGAACACTAACAAAGATAATTTATAACCTTATGATGTCAAATTGTTTTTTATTTGTTGTTGGAATTTGGCCATTATACTTATAATTCCAGGTAATTTTAATTATTTAAAGTTATTGGTATACTGATTTATTGAATCCTTTTAATTTTATAACTTTAGTCCTCTGATATTTCCTCTTATAGCAATATTAAGTGCAGGACGTATCATTTTGATGCGTCCGAAATATTACGGCTCAATCTGCAAGAATGAACCTGCAATAATGGAATTATTTTACTTAAAGTAGCTCACCTTGAAAGATGGGGCTATTCAATTAAATTTATTTTTCTAATATTTCCTCTTCTAACAGTATTAAGAATTCACCCTCCAACAAGTCTTCATTTTCCCATGAAAAT
The DNA here is from genome assembly GCA_029932755.1 of Candidatus Cloacimonadota bacterium. Classification (GTDB taxonomy): domain Bacteria; phylum Cloacimonadota; class Cloacimonadia; order Cloacimonadales; family TCS61; genus Tenebribacter. Next base: position 1,446 of record JAOZPK010000031.1, read on the forward strand.
TCATCTTCACACAACAACGGTGTAATTACTGCCACTTTCAACATTGGTTCTAACACCTGGATTTTTTGGGCAGTTCCCAAATGTTTTCTGCTATGAAAATCTCCATTGAAATGAATAACTTTACGTCGTGGAGGAATGCGATGAAATTTTAAAATAGATTCTGCCATTGTATCATCTTTTATACATTGAGCTGCATATATCAAATCTAAATTCATCATCATACCTTTTGGCATTTTACTACTATGTTCCATATTACTTCTCATAGTTTGCATAAAAAGAGTTTTATATTCATCTGCAAATATGATGTGCTTTTTTGTTATGAATTCCTTTTCTTCTACAGAAAGTGAGTCAAGCGCATTCAACCCCTGTTTACTTATCATATTAGCATAACGGCGGGGAATATTGGCAGCAACAACAGGAAGTGTATTCTCTTTAGCAAACTCAATTATCGGTTTATAATCTGTTTCATAATTTGGCCAAGGACGTGAATTTTTTAGAAATTTCTCTTCCGAAATTTCATTACTCAGATATTCATCTAAAATTGGTTGCACATCACGTTCAAACATTTCCAGGGAAATTATCATGTTTTTGTTATTGGCATTTAACATCTTCAATAATTCGAGTTCCAGAGAATGCAGGATTTTATTACCGTGAAATTCTCCGAAAAATATCACATCATAATCACCTAATCTTTCTGCCATTTCTTTTAGTTCGGTTTCTTTGTTTGTTTTAGTGTTTATGATCTTGTATTCCTGAGCAGAAATCGGCAGCATTAATAAGATCAGACTCACCATAATAATAATTTTTTTCATATTACTCCTCATTTTCAATAAATATCATTTGATGGTATCTATTTAATTTTGTTCTAATTTCGTCAATATTAAGATGGCGTGCAGTGCGTATCAATTCTTGCCCTTGTGAATAAACCATAAATGTAGGAACGGAAAAAGCCATGAAAAACCCAGCAGCTTCTTTGTGGGTATCCAGTTCAATAAGGTGAAAACTTGAACTAAGATAGCTTTTTGCCAATTTCCTTAACTTAGGTTGTAGAATTTTACAAACATTACAATTTTTTGTAGTAATATAAATAAAGGAGAATCTCTCCTGTTGAAGTGCTTCAAAATCCATATTTATTCACATCCCTTTAAAAGATAACATCTTTCAAAATACTTGGTTTCAGACGATGCACAGAGCCTTTTCCCTCAAAAAAACAATGACCACGTATCATGTGAATATTGAGCGGTGTCCAACTTATTTCGATATCGTTTACTAGATTCTTTAGAGTAACGATCCCTTTTCGGTACATACCTGGATGTCCAAAAGGACAGATCAATTTACCCCGAAAAGAGCTGTAATTAACTTCAAATTTCTGATCTATTATGATAGAACCATCATAGCTTTCAAAAGCAGTGTCAGTGAAATATTGCAACCTGTCTGCAATCATCTTGGTTGTGAGATCTAGTCTATCAAGTACGGCTTGATCGGTGGATATAATCTCACTGAAACTACGTTTATCTTTACCAAGAAAACCTTCGATGCTCATTTGTCCGGGTAACAGATTTTTATGTATCCTTTTATCTTTTGGTGTTTCTTTCATTATATTCCTCTCTTTTAAGCAAAGCTGTCATAATAAATCTTTTCTTCAGGGATGCCCCTTTTAATCAAATCCTTCACAATAGCCGCAATCATACCTGGATTACCGCAAAGATAGGCTTCCGTATTTTTTGGATCTTTGATGAATTCATCAAAAAATGGCAGCACATAACCACAGCGACCTTTCCATTCACAAGATTTGGTTGGTTGTGAAAGAATAGGATAATATTTAAAATCATGCATCTCTTTTTCCAGCTTTTCAAACATTTCGGTGTGATATAATTCCTTTCTTCGTTGTGCACCAAAGAAATATCCCATTCGACGTGTACTGTTTTTTTTCATCAGGAATTCCAGCATAGACTTGATAGGTGCCTTACCGCTTCCACCCGCTACGAACAACATATCCGCTTTTGTGTCATGAATATAAAAGTCACCAAATGGTCCTGTTAAATTAATTTCATCTCCCACTTTTAAATATTCGTGTACCCAGGTTGTACAAATTCCTTCCGGTACTTTACGGATGATAAGTTCGATGAAATCTGTATGATCTTGACAACTTGAAATAGAATAAGCACGTGAAACTGATTGCCGTACTTTAGCATAGCGAGGCGTAGTAAGTTGTACATATTGCCCTGCTTTAAAATTGATTTCTGTTGGCTCTAAAAGTTTAAAAGTAATCTCTTTAATATCGTGAGTCATATCTTGGATATTGGTCACTTTTGCTTGGAATTTTCTAATATTGAAAATATTTTCAGGTATCTGAATTTCAATATCTTCTTTCACTTTTAACTGGCAAGAAAGACGAATATTATTTTCTATTTCATCAGCAGAAAGAAAAGGCTTTTCTGTAGGTAAAAGTGGTCCTCCGCCTGATTCTACCTTACATTTACAAAACCCACAGCTTCCTCTTCCGCCACAGGCAGATGGCAGAAATATCTTCTGCTCGTTCAAAGTTGAAAGTAGTGAATCTCCACCTTTCACAACAATTTCTTTTTTCTTGTTAATGTTAATCTTGCATTCACCATAATTGGCAAAAAAATAATCTGCAATTACCAACAGTAAGGCCAGAAAACCGGAAATTCCAGCTACGATTAGAATTGTGTTCAATATTGCAATTATCATCTTTTACCTTTATTGAATGACTACAATACCAGAAAACCCGACAAAAGCCAATGCCATTATTCCAGTAATTATTAAGCTAAGACCTGCTCCTACTAACCCGGTAGGAACATATTTATCTTTGATCCTCTTTCTAATACCTGCTAAAGCTAAAATCGCCAATAACCATCCTAAACCGCTCCCTGCTCCATAAGCTACAGCCTGCAAGAAGCTATAATCTCTTATAATCATAAAAAGTGAAACTCCGAGGATGGCACAATTCACGGTGATGAGCGGTAAAAAAATTCCCAGAGAATAATATAGAAGTGGAGAAAAACGTTCCAGCACCATTTCGGTTAGTTGCACAAAAGCAGCGATGACAATAATAAAAATAATATATTGCAGGTAGATGATATCCAGAGGGACCAGAACGTAATGATAGACTACATAATTAATTGCTGAAGTAACTGTCATTACAAAGGTTACTGCCATTCCTAAACCCATTGATGACTCTATCTCTTTGGATACTGACAAAAAAGAGCACATCCCCAAAAAATTCGTAAGCAGAATATTACTGGTAAAGATAGCAGCAAAAAATATTATAAAGGCATTTAATTCCATAGTTTATCCTCTTCTTTGTCTAGGGGTATTGATAATCCAGATAAGAACCGCCAGCATAAAAAAGGCACTCGGAGCCATCACCATGATCGACCATTTCGTCCACCAATCACCCAGAATCGGAATTCCAAATAATGATCCAAACCCAAACAGCTCTCTCACAAAAGCAATTAATAGCAGAACCAAAGTATAACCAACACCTGCTCCAATGCCATCGATCATGGAGTCGATTGGTACATTCTTACCTGCAAAAGCTTCTGCCCTACCCATAATTATACAATTGGTGATGATCAAACCCACATACGGTCCCAGAGATTTACTGATCTCAGGGTAATAAGCTTTTAAAAACAGGTCAACTATGATAACATAAGAAGCAATAATGAGAATTTGCACCATCATACGAATGCGTTTAGGAATATACTCACGAATGAGGGAAATTGTAAAGCCGGATAGAGCCAAAGTGAATATCACGCCTAGTCCCATAACGAGGCTATTCAGCATTAGATTAGTGACAGCTAATGCCGAGCAGATACCTAATATCTGTCTCCAAACCGAATTTTGAGTGAAAGCACTGGTAGTAAATATATCTTTTTTCTTCATAGATTAGCTCTCAGTTTTAGATTGTATTTTTCAATATCTTGATAGATCATATCTACTAAGGCTTTACTGGAAGCAGTTGCTCCGGTAATCTGGTTGATCTCATTATCTTTAGCAGTTTCATTCTCAGGGATCAACACAAAATTATTTAAAACATTGTTATTAATTAGTGTCTTTCCTTTGAATTGATTTTTGAACCAGTTTTCCGTAATTCTTCCTCCCAATCCAGGTGTTTCATTTTGATCTACGATCTCAATATTCATTACTTTCTTAAAATCAGGAGTAACAGCTAATAATGCATGGATAGTTCCCCACAGACCACTGCCTGAAATAGGGAAACAATAACCCAACAAAATAGAATCGGTTCTAGATTCATAATACATGAGATCTTCCGTTTCAAAAATTGTAATATACTTGGCAAAATCAATTTCAATATTTTGGGTAGGAAGTTCAAACACACTCATAACCATTTTTTTAAGTTGCGTTTCCCGATATTTTTGAACCTTTGCAAATGATAATTGATAAAAAGTAGCTAAAATCCCAATGAAAATAATAGTTATGATAATCATAAAAACAACAGGATAGGTTCTTGTTTCCCTGAACAGTTTCTTTTCGTTAGCCATTTTTCTTCATCTTTATTTGTTTCAAACCAAATTCGATAATAGGCATGAATATATTTCCTAAAAGCAGGGCAAACATAAAGCCTTCTGTAAAAAGAGAAAACTTGCGTATGAAAACTGTGAGAAAACCTACCAGCAAACCATATATCCAGATAGCTGTTTTATCTTTGGGCATCGATACCGGATCGGTGATCATAAAAATCATTCCAAACATCAAGCCACCACTAAGTATGAACGGAAGTGGATTTGTTCCGTAAAAAATTGAAGTAAAAAGAGTAAATGAGATTAATACGGAAAGCATAGGTTGCCATTTTGCAGTTTTTGTAATAATCAAATAAATTCCAGCTAAAAAGATAAGTATTGCCGATGTTTCCCCCATACTTCCGGAAATAGTGCCTAAGAATAGTTGTGGAAGTTCGGTAAGTTTTGCTGAGTTATTATATTCAATCATAGGTGTAGCAGTTGTGATCATGCTGGGATTATGCCATACAGTAAATCCTGCTGGGAACTTTGTAAACGGCCGCAGCCATTGCATAGTCATAGCATTAGGGAATGAAATATAGATAAATGTTCTTCCAACAATAGCAGGATTAAAAACATTCATACCAAATCCACCAAATACCATTTTGCCAAAACTAATAGCAACTATAGATCCCACTGCCGCTATCCAAAAAGGAATCGTAGGAGGAAGCGTGAGTGCCAGTAATGTTCCTGTAACAAAAGCTGCCATTGATACTTTACCAAATTTTTTCTTACGGATAAACAAATACTCTGTAAGAAAGGCAAAAATATTGGAGATAAGAATAACCAGTAAAATTCGCCATCCGTATAAAAATATAGCAAATAAAATAATTGGAATTAGTGCATAAAGCACTTTATTCATCATCTTTTGTTTTAATATCATTACCTTGGAAATTCCTTTAATCTTTTTATATGCGTGATTTCTTCATTTATAATTTCTTTAAGAGTAGCTTTGGCTTTTCTTTCTGTAATATATTTACTAATAGATTTAAAATAGTACAAAGTCTCTTTTTCAAAATCAATCGCAAGATCGATCAACTCATCAGTATTCTTAGCATCTTTTACCAATTGGATAACTGTATCGGGTGAATCAAATAATCGCTCATTCACCATAGATCCGATATAGTCTTCTTCCTCACTCCAATTAATTTCATCTGTCAATTGGATGAGATCAATTCTATTACGTAAATTTCGAAAGGTTTCTTCATGCTTTAATTCTTCATCTCGTAATTGGGTAAATAGTTTTTTCCTACTTGTATTAATATCAACTTTTTTACTAGCTTCATTATAAAAAGTGTAACCTCGTTTTTCAATTTTAATAGCCATTTCGATAATATCATTTTTGTCATAAAAACTCATCTTAACTCCTTATTTAAAGTTATAAGAATATGCGTAAGTTACTAAAATAATCCGCTGATCTCTCCATTTTCGTTAATATCTATTTGCAATGCAGATGGTGTTTTTGGAAGTCCCGGCATTCTCATGATATCACCGGTAATCGGAATTAAAAATCCTGCACCCGATGCTATTAAAATTCTGCGAACGGTCACAAGAAAATCTTTGGGTTTACCTAGAAGTTTTGGATTATCAGAGAGCGATTTTTGAGTTTTTGCAATACAAATTGGCAAATCACTGTATCCATTCTTCTTTATGAGACGCAGATCTTTTTTAGCTTCTGTAGTAAAATCAATCTTTTCAGCTCCATATATTTCTCGTGCAACTGTAAGGATTTTTTCTTCTACCGGAGAATTCCAAAGATATAATTGACTAAGATGACAAACTTGATTATTTATCAAACCAGTAACTTTTTCTGCAAGTTCTATACCGCCTTTTCCACCTTTTGCCCAATAATCTACAATAGATGCATCAAAACCATTCTTATTGGCAAACTCTTTAACTATTTGTAATTCTTCATCTGTATCAGTATAGAATTTATTTATCGCTACAACCGATTTCATACCGAATTTTCTAATATTTTCTAAGTGTTTATCTAAATTGGCTAATCCCTTTTTAACTGCTTCTACATTGGGTTTTGAAAGATCTTTAATTTTTACTCCACCATGATGTTTTATTGCACGAACTGTTGCAACAAGGATAACAGCAGAAGTGCAGAATTTTCCATAATGACAAACTATATCGAAGAATTTTTCTGCTCCTAGGTCAAAACCAAACCCCGCTTCTGTAACAACATAATCGGCAAGTTTTAGGGCTGCTTTTGTTGCAATAATACTACTTGTCCCTTGAGCAATATTAGCAAAAGGACCTCCGTGAACAAACGCAGGTGTATTTTCAATTGTCTGCACTAAGTTTGGTTTAAGAGCATCTTTAAGTAAAGAAGTGATTGCACCCTCAAGCTTCATATCTTTCACTTTTACCAGTTCATTACCATATGTTTGGGCAACAATTATTTCTCCGATCTTAGTTTTTAGTTCTTCAAGATCATTAGAGAGACATAAAATTGCCATGATCTCTGATGCTGGAGTAATATCAAAACCATCTTCACGGGGAACTCCCTGAGTTTTACCTCCCAATCCGATCACGATATTTCGCAATGAGCGATCGTTGACATCCATCACCCGTTTCCAAGTAACAGTACGTGGATTGATATGGTAAGGATTTCCGTTATAGATCGAATTATCGATGAGAGCTGCCAGATTATTATTGGCAGAAGTTACTGCATGCATGTCTCCTGTGAAGTGCAGGTTAATATCTTCCATGGGGAGAACCTGGGAATAACCTCCTCCAGCAGCACCTCCTTTAATTCCAAAGATTGGGCCTAACGAAGGTTCTCTTATTGCAGCTATGGTTTTCTTTCCTAATAGATTCATTGCTTGAGCCAAACCAATGGAAACCGTTGTCTTGCCTTCACCTGCTGGAGTTGGTGTAATAGCAGAAACCAATATAAGTTGGCCATCGGATCGATCTTTCAATTTTTCTATCGCTTCAAATTTAACTTTGGCTTTATAATTTCCGTACAATTCAATATCATCAATAGAAAGATCAATTGACTCAGCTATTTCTGTGATCTTTTTCATTTTTGTACTTTGTGCAATTTCAATATCGGATAACATCAAATTCTCCCTTTTCCTCTTACTAACAAGCAATAATCACAAAAGAATAAACTTTCTGATTATAGATTTTTTTCTATTTTAAATATTTTCTATTTCTTTTTTGTACCAAAATATTTCATAAATTGAACCCGTTCATAAAGAGCAGTATTCATTTCAGATGTTTTACTCAATTTTCCTCGGAATTCATCAATGGATTTATAATTATGTTTCTCCATCCAATCCTTAACTTCACGTAGTGATGTCTCGATGATATCAGCTGAATTGATATAGATAGAGGAGACCATCTGCACTGCGGAAGCACCTGCCAGAAGGAACTTGATCGCATCCTTCCCATTATGAATTCCGGTTGTTGCACACAAATCACATTCCACCAGACCATTCATGATTCCTATCCAACGCAGAGTATTAGACATATCGTCGGATGTACTATAGAAATTACCTCCAACAAGTTCCTCTTTTTCAATATCTATATCGGTATTATAGAATCTATTAAAAAGAACCATTCCTTTTATCTTGGTTTGAGAAAATCTTTGCAAAGTATTTGCTAGGTTATCGAAATAATGGCTAATTTTTATTGAGATGGGAATAGAAATTTCCGAAGTTACTTTTTTTATAATATCAAAATACACATTTTCATTATCTTTACCCTCCATTTTAGGATCGGAAGGAAGCAGGAAAATATTCAATTCTAAAGCATCGGCACCTGCACGTTCAATGTCTTTAGCAAATTTTGTCCACTCAGCAGAACTCATACAGTTAATACTGGCAATGATTGGAATATCAACTGCTTTTTTTGCATCTTTGATCAATTGTAGATACTCTTCTAAAATATGTTGTTTCTCAAAATATTTTTGATAATCATACATTTCGGTATGACCATGAAACGGATTGTAATCACCCATACTCTGATTTACTTTCATCATTATCTGTTCTTCGAATAATGACTTTAACACAACTGCTGAAGATCCTGCTTTTGACATTTGTTTTATCGAATCCAGATTGCTGGTCAGCCCACTGGAACCTATAATAATCGGATTTTTTAATTCAAGCCCCATATACATTGTTTTCAAATCTACCATTATTCCTCCAAAAATATCATATTAGTTTTCTCGAAGAATTTCTTCATCATAAAGAGTTTCAAATTGTAATTTATGTCCTGCTTCTTCACTGGCAAGTTTAAGGAAAAGTGTTTCTAATTCAGTGGCTTGGAAATCTGCAGCTAATTCTGAATAAAGCTTCATTGCCAGTTCTTCCTTTTTCATGGCAATGATAAGTATATCCTGATATGTCATATCGTCATAAGGTTTTACTTCTACAATGTACTCACTGATATTAAGATTAGTAACTTCTTTCACCGTTACATTTTCAATACCTTTAGACCTGATGTTTTCCAAGATCACAATATGACCTTTTTCCATATTTTCCAGTTCCTTCAGCATTTCTTTGCGCGCATTAAACTTTGTTCTCTGCTGCAATTCCTGATAAAACAATACCGCCTCTTTTTCACCATCTATGGCAAAGTTAATTACTTCATTGAATTTTTCTTTTGTCATAATAATCCCTCATTCACAATTTTTTTTAATTTAATATTTCATTATCCTAAAGCTACATCTAATGTCATCATAACGGCAAACCCTATCATTACACCAATAGTAGCAATATCGGTTTTTCTATTTAATTGTGCTTCTGGAATTAATTCCTCAACAACCACAAAGATCATAGCGCCTGCAGCAAAAGCTAAGGCATATGGTAAAATTGGTCGTATCAAAACAACAGCAATTGCACCAAAAACACCGGCAATTGGTTCTACAATTCCCGATAATTGTCCATACCAAAAACTTTTCCCACGAGACAAACCTTCTCTTCTCAGAGGAATACTTACAGCTGCACCTTCTGGAAAGTTTTGAATACCAATTCCTATTGTTAAGCCTATTGCTCCTAACAAAGTCACTGAAGAAAGATTTGTAGCCAAAGCACCAAAAGCTACGCCTACAGCCAAACCTTCAGGGATATTGTGCAATGTTATGGCAAGAACCAATAGCACACTTCTTTTCCAGTTTGTAGGAATACCTTCAGCTTCATCATCTGGAAATCCCAAATGCAAGTGTGGTATCAGCTTATCGGCAAGCCACAAAAAAACACCACCCATAAGAAAACCAGTGATAGCAGGAAACCAAATAGGTAGTGAGCTTACTTCAGGAGTCATTTCAATTGCAGGAGCTAAAAGCGACCAAAAACTAGCTGCAATCATCACACCAGCTGCAAATCCTAACATACCATTCAAAAGATTTCTGTTAATTCTCTTGAAAAAGAATACTAAAGCTGCTCCAGCAGCCGTAACAAACCAAGTAAACAGTGTTGCTATGAAAGCCTGTAAAACAGGAGATAGACTTGAAAACCATTCAAACATTACAATAATTATTTTTATTAATTAATACATTCTGGAGTTGCGGGAAATTCCCGCAACTCCAGACTTCGGTTAATCAACTGGACTGAATAGATCTTTTCCTACACCACATTCAGGGCATACCCAATCTTCTGCTAGGTCTGCAAATGCCACATTATCATTTTCCGCTGGATCATATATCCAACCACAAGCATCACATACATACTTTTGCATTTAATCCTCCTTATTAGATTATTAATAATTTTCTGTGTGAACTTCGAAATAAGCCTGTGGATGTTTACATACAGGGCACACTTTAGGTGCTTCGATCCCTTCATGAATATGACCACATTTCAAGCATTTCCAATATACTTTACCATCCTTTATAAAGACAGATCCATTCTCAACATTAGCAAGCAAATTTTTATAACGTTCTTCATGCTTCTTTTCTACCTTGGCAATGTTTTCAAACATGGCAGCAATATCATTGAATCCTTCTTCCCTAGCATCTTTTGCCATATTGGGATACATCTCTGTCCATTCATAATTCTCACCACCGGCAGCAGCTTTCAAGTTAGCAATAGTATTACCTATTTCACCAAGAGCTTTAAAGTGAAGTTTAGCATGTTCCATTTCATTATTAGCAGTTTCTAAAAACAAATTTGATATTTGTTCGTAACCCTCTTTTTTGGCAACTTTGGCAAAATAAGTATATTTATTGCGGGCTTGTGATTCACCTGCAAAAGCATCCCAAAGATTTTTTTCTGTTTTTGTTCCTTTCAGTTCCATATTTGTTCCTTTATCTTAATTTTTTTCAGTAACTTTCATTATATCCAAAACAATTTGTTTATTATCAGCCATTTTCTTCTGCAATAAAATCAGTTTTGGCTAATGGGTCCTGTTTATTTGTTTTAGATCAACTCTTCCAGAATCCGTGCAGATTGCACCATTCTCTTACTTCGATGATATCTTCTTTTTTTACAGGGAAGAATCCTTCGGGCATATCATTTGGTTTCAATTCTAACCTGTAAACTTTATCTTTTCTAACAACTTCGATGAATTTAATGTAATGATTTTCAAGCATTGGATGAGCTTGATTCTGACCAACCTTGACCAACACTCCACCTTCTACTTCTTGTACAAATGGTACATGCTTTTCTGTGGAAGCATCTTCTGTTTTAGCTTCCAATTTCTCCATTGGAACTCCACAACAAACAAGAGCTGGAGCACCTTCGTTTAAAACTTCTACCACATTACCACATTTTTCACAGTAATAAACTTCTCTTAATTGTGTCACAATATCCTCCTTTTTATTATCATTTTTTTAATTTGTAGGTGGTGTAAATACACGAGTGCCTAATTCATTATCTATCATCAACAAACCGTGTCCATTACCACCTAACATTTTCAGTTTTCCTACAATTGCATCCATCGAAGCCTCTTCTTCCACTTGTTCATCAATGAACCAGTTCAGAAAACTTTTAGTTGCATGATCGTTTTCTTCGATAGACACATCCATCAATTCGTTAATAGATTTCGAAATAAACTGTTCATGCTTATAAGCCATTTCAAATATTGCTAAAGCTGATTTAAAATTAATCTGTGGTTTATTGATCTTTTCTAAGATAACTCGACCACCTCTTTCATTAACAAAATCATATATTTTCATCGCATGAAAACGTTCTTCTTGCACTTGTATCTTAAAAAAACTAGCAAAACCAGGTAAGTTTTCTGCATCAAACCAAGTAGCCATTGAAAGATATAAGTACTCAGAATACAATTCTTTATTAATTTGCTCATTAAAAGCATCTTGTAAATTTTTTGTTATCATTTTTTCTCCTGTTTTATTTGATTTTTGTTTTTCTTAAAGATTTAAACTTTTATGTCTTTCAAGAATTTCATCAGCCAAATCATTTAAAGCATGAAAATCATTTTCTTCTGGGAATCCTTTCACCAGTACTGTAGATAATAGTTCCACTTTCAGGTTGCCAAGCATTCCGACTATTCTTTCTATCATTTTACCACCCCAGCCATATGAGCCGATAATTGTGGCATACTTAGCTTTTGGTTTTAACATATTTGCCAAAAATGCAGCATAAGCAACCGATGGATGGGGACCTGCTAATACTGTCGGTGAAGCAATAACTATCGTAGCAGCGTCAACCAATTCAATTGCCAGTTCACCAATATCAGTAACGGTCAGGTTGAATGGTTTGACCACAATATCTCTCTTTATTAACGCATCGGTCAGATATTCTACCATTCTTTGGGTGCTTCCATGCATAGAAACATAGGGAATGACAACTTCATTTTTAACATTCTCAGATGTCCAATCTTTGTAAGCATCGAGAATAAATTTTGGATTATCATAAATCTGTCCATGACTGGGAGCGATCATATCAATTCCAATATCTTTTAATTTTTCCAGATGCTTAATGATATTTCTCCTGAAAGGCATCATAATTTCAGCATAATAGCGTTTAGCAGATGCGTAAACTTTAGCCTCATCTTTCACAAATAATTCGCTTGATACATAATGAGATCCAAGAAAATCACATGAGAAAAGAATACGTTCTTCCTGCAGATAAGTAACCATAGTTTCCGGCCAGTGAACCCATGGAGTCAGAAAGAACTGTAATGTTTTATCTCCAAGTAATAAGGTTTCTTCATCCTTGATAACTATAAATTTATTATCAGGGATTTTCAATAAATCTATCAACATATTTTTACATTTTTCGTTCGTAACAACTTTTGATTCTGGATATTTAGCTAAAATAGCAGGAATACCGCCTGAATGATCTTGTTCTGCATGATTTGCAATGATGTAATCAATCTTTGAAACACCATGATTTGTTAAGTTATCAAAAAGAGTATTCAAGTTTTCCGGATCAACTGTATCAATTAAGGCTGTTTTATCAGATCCTTCCACAAGATAAGAATTGTATGTGGTTCCGTCGGGTAATGGGATCAATTCATCGAAAAGTCGCCTATCCCAATGTTTTACTCCTATTGAAAAAACACTCTGTTTAACTTTTTGTATTGCCATTTTTCCTCCATGTTAGCAATTAGCTAATTAGTCTTTCAGCATTTCAGCATTCAGCTGAATTTATATTTATTTTATTTTCTTAATTTAACAATAAACGACGATAACTTTTTTTTAACCTCGATCGTCTTTTGTTCTAATCTTTTATAATCAACTTTTCCTAGATAACCTAAATCGAAAGATAATAAAAGTTCACATTCTAATTCAGAAGTAGATCCCATGGATATAATTGCGAATCTACCCAATTCTTTTTCAGATTCTCTGCCACAACCTTCAGCAAGATTAAATTCAATTGAAGAAGATGCCCTGCGCATCTGGCTGGTAATTCCATAAATTTCTTCTTTCGGAAAATCTCTTGTCACTCTATATATATCAAGGGTCAATTTATGAGCTTTGTGCCAAATTTTTAGCTTTTTGAAATCTCTCATCATTTCTCCATTTTATAGCTTATTTTCAGCTTTGACAAACATTCTGCTGACAAACTGAGTAGCTGACAAGCTGAGAACCTGAACTGCTCTCATCTCTGACATTCCTCGCAAAAATATGTCGTACGTCCTGCCTGTTTTATTTTCTGGATCATTGCTCCACATTTACATATTTTCTTTCCATAAACTTTCAGGAAATTTTGGAATTCCCCTGTTTTATCTTCAACATTTCTGTAATCTGAAATCGTTGTCCCATTGTGTTTTATTGCTTCCCGCAAAATTATCTTTGTTTCACTTACAATTCTTTCCAATTTAGTTGATTTTATATTGTTTGCAGAAGTTGCGGGATGTACTTTTGCTCTGAAAAGAATTTCAGCTACATAGATATTTCCTAAACCCGCTATAACCGTTTGATCAAGAAGAGCATTTTTAATGGGTGCTTTTCTGTTTTTTAACTTATTTTTTAAATATATTATATTGAATTCTTCTGATAATGGTTCTACTCCCAAATTTATTAATGCTGGCACTTCTTCGTTAAATTTCAATATCTGAATTTTACCAAATGTACGGACATCATCAAAGATCAGTTTTGTTTTATCGCTAAAAACGATTTCCGCTCTAGCGTGATTTGATGTTTTTGTTAGATCGTTTTCGAAGATTAATTTTCCTGTCATCCTCAAATGAATTATAAGTTTATAATTACTGGAAGTCTGTAAAATGATGTATTTACCTTTTCTGGATATTGAAATAATATTATCCAAACTTGTAATTGGGAACTGCCGGTAAACTGTTCCTGGCCGGAGTTCAATTATCTTTGTGATCTCTTTACCAAGAACTTTACTGTTCAACCCATTAATTATAGTTTGCACTTCGGGAAGTTCAGGCACTTATTTTTCTCCTTTCAAACACTCTTTACAAATACCTTTTAAGTTTATGTGTTGCTCCAGAATTTTATGCCCATCAATTAATTCATCATCATAGCGAAAATATGTTTTATCTAGATCATATATCTTATTGCATTTGATGCACTTAAAGTGAATATGCGGATTAGTATTATATTCGTAACGAACTTCATTTCCAAATATAGACAGAGCCATCAAAACACCTTTTTCTGTAAATGTCTTTAAAGTATTATAAACTGTTGTTTTAGAAAGCGTAGGCATTTCATCTGCCAATGCATGATAAATCATATCAGCTGTTGGATGTGTTTTATAATTTTTTAGATATTCTAAGATCTTTATCCGCTGCATTGAAGGTGCAATATCATTCTTCTTCAGAATATCAATAATACTTCGCATTATTACTCCTTTGTTACAATTACTCTTTTGTAACAATTACAGAAAAGTAATTAAAGTAAATAGTGTCAAGCAGGAAATATTTTGTTTTTCTTCATTCAAGTTAATATGTTTAAGGTTTTTCAGTTATGAATTTAATTAAAGCTTAAGTACACTTTAAAAAGACAAATTCAAAAAAACAAGAAATAGTTGGAATGCAAGGAGAATATCAGCATCGTTTTCAGCAAGCTGAAAGCCAATGCACTGTTGGTTAATATCTTTTTCCGTTTCATTAACTAACAAATTAAGTTAGCGATTAATAAGGAAATCGCATAATTTGGTTAATACTAATATAAAATTTTTATAAAATTTCGTAATTAAAAAAGTTCACTCACTTTTATATCAGGATGAGTATAACGATTTTTATCAGCAGTTTTTTTATTAAATTCAATTGCATGTTGTGGACACCAGTGAAAGCAGGCATGGCATTGTTCACAATGATGCTGCCAGACAGGATGTTTATTCTCATTTAGAATAATATTATTGACCGGGCAGATTTTCTCACATATTCCGCAGCCATTACATTTGTCAGTGAAGAAAAAGGTTTTATCCGATTTGGCAATATACCAGGCAAACATAGGATAAACTAAGGAGGTTAACAATTTACCGGGGAATTTTACTTTGTACATTAAATTCTTTTGTCTATCCAATACTTTTTGAGCAAAATTATCAATCAGTATATTTGCTTTTTCGATTACAAGAGCAGCCTCATTTTGGGAATGAGAATTACCCATAATTACATAATTACTTGGCATTTTAATATCACCAAATGCATCGACTTCAATGTTTTTCTTGATCATCTCTTTTTGAAACAAACCTAAACCATTTCCAATACTTCCAGCGTAATTTGCAACAACAAATACATAATTTGATTTTGCTATATTAATTTGTTTAACAAATTTTTTGAACATAACCGGCATTCCCCATGAATAGATGGGAAAAATAAAACCCAGAACATCCGCTTCTATTTGCTTAATAAAGCCGAGCTTAGAATTAACGTGTATTAGATTACAATCACCAACTTTTTTCCCAATCCTTTTTGCGATAGCTAATGAATTACCCGATCCTGTAAAATAAAATATTATATTCACAAAATTCTCTTTCATCTTGATTAATATAAATTATTAATCATAATTTAAGTAAGAATAACCTTCCGGATTTCAAAAAACCCGGGAGGTTATTAAATCTCAAAAATGGAGTTTTGAGTTACTATTTCATTAGCAACATTTTTCTGGTCTTTTGAAAGTTTTCCGCTTCGATTTTATAGAAATAAATTCCTGAAGATACCGTTTTATCATTATTATTTTTTCCGTACCAAACAACAGAGTGTTGACCTGCTAACAATTTATTATTGATTACCGTTTTTACTTTCTGTCCTTTCATATTGTAAATTTCCAGAGAAACCTGTGCATCTTCCTTCAGATCGAAACTGATCCTGGTTTCAGGATTGAAGGGATTAGGTGAATTCTGATAAAGAGCATTTGCAATTGGGATAAGAGGGTCATTAGATCCTGCTCCTTCCCAAATAACTGTTTCAACATTGGAAGCTTCACTTTCATTTCCCTGATCATACATAGCAGTTACATAGTATTCGTATTCTCCTGCTTCTACCAAATTATCCTCAAAGATTAAATCAGTAGTAGTCCCCAGAAGTTCAAACTCATCTCCATCCATATTTCTGTATATATTGAAGTTCTGGAATTCACGATTGGAATGATTATTTTGTTTTCTACCACCATTTTCCGTTGGTTGATTATGTTCCCAGGATAGATCGACTATATTATCATTAATAACAGTTTGCAGATTTTCCGGAGCTTGTAGATAGTACAATTCAAAGTAAATCGGAGTGAGTGTCCCTTCAAGCACTTCTACATCTTCGAACGTAATTGTTTCATAACCTGTTAATGTAGCTGTTATATCATAAATTCCTACAGGTAACTCCACATCAAATAAACCGGTCTCATCCGGATTTATAACCATTGCACCAATAGAGATTTCAACTTCTTCATAGTTGGTCACAGGAAATAGTGAAACAGATCCTGCAATCATTCCAGTAGCAATAGGTACAATGGATGGGAAAGTTATGAAATCTACCCAAGCACAGTCATCATCAATAAATGTGGTTCCATCAGAATTGTCTTTCACATAAACCCAATCAAAAGTATGTGTACCTGTTTCAATAGGATAACTGGCAAAAGTCCAGGGTGAGGAACCATCAGATTCAGGTTGGAAACGGTCTGCTGTTTCTCCATCAATAATGAAAAATAATCCGTCATAGAAATACGTTTGGGAAGGACTGTACTCACAGGCGACTTTGTACCAAAAGCTAATCTCACCATCTAAGGTTACATCAAGAGTCAAACTCATAAAAGAAGCTTGATTGTGAGAAATTGGATATGATTTTGCACTAGCTGTACCACTATAGAACTCGTTTGTATCAATGCTCCATACCACATCGTCAATCGGATTTACAATTGTAAAGTCTTCAATTGGATTCACGTTGGGCCATGAAATTTCATAACCCTGGAATTCCCATGGGAATTGAACAAATCCACCACTTTCAAAATCTTCTCGATGAATTCCTACTTGAGTTGGGAAATCTTCAGAATCTTCATATTCTCCTGCAACCACACTAAAGCTAAGTGTGATTGAAGTTCCAAATGGTACCGTGGCATCAGCTGAGACAATATAGATCGCATCTTCGAAAGATTCAATCCCAATTGGACCAAGATTAATTGTTCCAGTTTCAATTGTTATACCTGTTGATACACAAGCAAGAGATGCTATTGCATCAGGCGATTCGGCATGTCCATTGTTGTTTACCGGAATAGTGATAGCTACACTTTCACCTGGATCTAAGATTCCATTATTATTACCACTACTGTCATCTATCAACATTTCTCCAATATCTATAACTGGTGCATTTAGATTCAATGAGAAGTAGCTTATCCAAGTATCGCTGCCATCAGTAGCATTGAGTTCTATTATCACATTATGCTGATCAGGAATAAGTCCATCAACATCAATTTCAAATCCGTTTGTTACACTCACAGTTGTCCCGGCATTCACAGTTCCATAATTTTCTATATTATCAGTTATTGTGATATATTCATCTTCTGTACTTAAAGTAACAATAACATTATTGGCATTCACAGTTCCAATATTCTCAACTTCTATGCTAAGAAGAACTGTTTCGCTAAAATCGACTAAGCCATTTCCATTTCCGGCAGTATCATCAATCGTAATAT
Organism: Candidatus Cloacimonadota bacterium; assembly: GCA_029932755.1. Classification (GTDB taxonomy): domain Bacteria; phylum Cloacimonadota; class Cloacimonadia; order Cloacimonadales; family TCS61; genus Tenebribacter. The sequence goes on from JAOZPK010000031.1 coordinate 19,500, forward strand.
CATTAAATACAACATATGGTCCTGTTGGAGGAATTACGGGAACTTCTACAGCATAACGAAAATAATTCTGTTTTGTAACGGTAACCAGCATCGTACTACCTGGTATCTGGGATTCGATACCTATTGAAACAGGCGCTCCCGTTCCCACACCAGTTCCAATAATCTCATTATCAATGGTTAGCGAGATCAATGAACCAACATCAGCCAGAACAGTAAAGGAATCTAATCCCCCTAAAAGTACAGGATCATGCAAAACAGTAAGGTCTTGAGGGACTTCCGAATAAACAACACTAAAAGCATCTCCGTGATGATGAAAAAGGTTGTATGTGACTTCCTTATTATTAGTATTATATGGCCAGGAAGATTGTTGTAGAAAGTATTTCCCTGCTGAATTTGCAAAAGCTGGAAGAACACCACGTGATTCTGGTGTAGTACCATAATCCGGCATAAAATCAGGCCACATATTATCATACATTCCCCAAACATAAGTATCATTTACAAAGGAATAAGAAACTTCCGAAGCAGCTATAATTCCCAAACAACCGGAATTTTCTCCATTATATGTATATCTATGAAATTTCTCTGCAAAACATTCTCCATTAATGTTATATTTTCCAGTTAAGCAATTAATTGAAAATA
>JAOZPK010000032.1 GCA_029932755.1 Candidatus Cloacimonadota bacterium
CCATTTGATAACGAGTATCCTTATTTATCTTTACAACACCATTTTTAATTGCATCGATTTGCTGTTTAGCAGTTAATCCGGAAGCTCCATGAAGCACGATACCGGTCTCTACGTTATTAGCGATCAATAGATCATCGATCTCTTTGATAAGGTCGAGATTTAAGGTAATTTGAGCACCTTTTGTAACACCGTGATTTGTGCCGACAGAAGCTGCAAAAAGGTCAACACCGGTTTTTTTGACATATTCCAAAGCTTCTGAAGGCAGAGTATATAGCTCTGTATCGGAAACTATTTCGTCTTCAGATCCTTTGATGTAGCCAATTTCACCTTCGACCAATACCCCGTGTTTGTGAGCAATTGTTACAACTTCTTTAGAAATGCGAATATTTTCTTCAAAATCTTCTTTGGAAGCATCGATCATCACTGAAGAGACTAGATCGTTCTCAATACAATAAACAACAAAATCAAAGTAATTTGGAGTAGCATGATCAATATGTAATCCAACGCCGGAATTCTTATATTGAGACGAGATGATCTTGATCATTGATGAGATCATTTGAGCACCAGTTTCCATATCTTTTGTATCACCGGCAGCAAATTTTACAGCTCCGGAACTCATTTGAAGCAGTCCATCTGATCTTTGAGCTTCGTAACCTTGAATCACACCGCGAATAGCACTATCAAAAACTACATTGGATGCAACAATACCAAATCTGTCTTTCTTTGCTTTTAGAAAAACATCTTTTAGCTGATCTCCTCTGTAAAACATACTACCTCCTCATTTGTTGTTGTCTACTTATCCTCAAATTCAATCGATTCGATCATATCTTCTTTATTTTTCAATGATGAAAGCATGTATTGAGCTGATTCGCTTAGATCACCGTCAGGATACAAAGCAAGGAACTTCTCAAAAATTTCGATAGCTTTTTCTGTATCTTTGAGTTCTTCAGCAAAAAGGAACCCTTTCATAAACATTGCTTTATAATCATCTTTATTATTCTTATGATATTTCATCACTTCGTCATAATAGAAAATTGCATCGTTAAATCTTCTTCTTTTCTGAGCAGCTTCAGCTTTATTAAAATATTCCTCAGCAGAAAGTTTTACAACCATTTTATCAGGATATTTATTTAAAGCATATTTAGTTTCAAGTTCCTTTTTCACACTCTCAAATTTTTCTTTTGAAAGTGTTTTTAATAAAGAATTTTTTACTTTATCCTTTACTTCTTCAAAAGGCGTTGCAGTAGCTATCACGTCTTCAAGAATCCTGAAGAAGACATATTTTTCTTTTGAATTTTGGAAAATTTTACTGAGTTTTCCAGGATTTGTTGTCCAAACCATGTCACAATAAACTTCATCTTTTCCCATTCCCGGAATGATACCGTTGTTATAGATATGATCTAAAACTCCATCTTTAGCAGGATAAACTGAGTTCTCTGCAATAAGAGTATTGATCTCTTCATCTTTTTGTTTTTTGATCAGTTTCTTAACTGTCTTTCGCATTTTAGTTGCAATCTTTTTTGTATCGAAACCAAAAGTTTGGATCTTTCGGTATGCCAAAGTACTGAATTGGTCTATGTTATCATTATAATATTTTTCTACTGCTTCGTCACTTGTGTCGATAGCTTCAACTACGAGTGTATTGTAAATCGTTCGTAGAGCCATGTTTCGCTTGATCTGATTGATTATTGTAATTAGAATTGGATTCTTATCAAAACCATTTGCTAAAGCATCTACATAAAAAACATCAGATTTAGCAAGTTCATCGATATAGCGTTTTAAACCAGCTTCTGAATGTAATGACATCTGGGTTCGTTTTGGAAGGATGTCTATATAAGCTATAATATCTCCAACAGTTCTATTGATTTTAGAATTTGAAGATGAGATAATATTTTCATTAATAATTACTTCATTGCTGTCCGGTGCTGCTATGTTGATCTTTGCTAAAAGGTCATAATTTATTTTCACATTGAATTTACCAAAAAGTTCTTCCTTTTTTGTTTCAATGAGTTCTTTTTCTTTCTCCGGTTTCAATCTTGATTCTATCAGCTTTTCGGCTTCTTCAAAAGTTTGCTCTTTATATTGATCATGGTTTTCTGTAAAATATGCTTTCTTTTCTTCGATCGTAATAGAGACGCCGTTTTTTAGTAATTCTTTTCTATATTCCGAAAAATAAGCAGATTTGATCTGATCAGCTATCCTCTCGGTGAATTCTTTCTGCTCCATTACTTTATGAGTTAGAGCTTCTAAATAGAATACTTCTTCAATGCAAATCATGTCGAGAAGTTCTATTTTACCTTCGATTGTAGTAAATTTAGATTTATACATTGGTGGTATCTGGGAAAGACGTTCATTAAGATCTCCCATTGTGATTGTCCCGCCTTTGTAAACGGCTACAACCGTAGAATCTGCAATTTCAGTTGCGGCAAATAAAGATATAAAGGTAAATATTGCGACTAAAGTGATAATTGTTTTTTTACTAATACTTTTGTGATTCATAATTAAATTCCTCTCCACTATTCATTTTAGAGCATCACAAAAAAAAATTGACTATTTAAAGTCAAGTAAATTAATGGATGAGTTTTATAAAGTAGTTATGTGTACAGAAGGTTATTTATGGGGATATTTTCACGTGATTTAATTGTTCAGAATTATTATGCACTAGATAAGAAAAGTTGTCTTGAAGAGATGGTTGAATTTTTATATAAGAATAAGGTGATTATTTCTGCAGATGACTTTTTTAAAGCAATAATGGAACGTGAAAATTTAATGACTACAGGTATCGGGAAAAATGTGGCCATACCGCATGCACGTTCAAATCTGGTTAAAGAAATACATATTGCCGTTTATATACTTGACAATGAACTTGAGTTCAACTCGGTTGACGGCGAAGATGTAAAAGTGATATTTATGATAGCCGTTCCGGAGAATAAAAAGGATGAATATATGAAAGTTCTGAGTGGAATTTCAAACTTCCTCAGAATTGATGAAAATCGGGAAAAGCTTTTTAAGGCAAAAACAAAAAATGATATCTTTAAAATTCTTGAGGGGATTAAAATATGAAAAAAAATCTGATTTTGATAATGATAATATTGTTATCGGTTTTTTTGGTTGCAGAAAATGAAAATGCAGGGACAAGCGGCTTTACTTTTTTAAAGGTTAATTATTCTGCCAGAGCTGCTGCAATGGGAAATGCTTATACCGGGCTTTCCAACGATGCAGATGCAGTTTTCTTCAATCCTGCTGGGCTTGTTCAAATTGATTCACCTCAGGCTTCTATTACTTATATGAGTTATCTTGAAGGAATAAATTGCGGTTCTGCTGTTTATGCATATCCCGTTAATGATAAAACTTCTTTTGCTGTTTTTGCTAAGGGACTTTCTGCTACTGAAGATCGTACAATTGCCGATGAGATGGGACAGTATGCAGGGATTGATGGTACTTTTGGAATGTCTGATTTCATCTTTGGAATTAGTGCTGCAAGGTTTATACTTGCTATGCTGGATGTCGGGATAAATGTAAAATTTATTCAGGAATCACTCGATAAAACTTCTGCTTCTGCAGTTGTATTTGATGCCGGTATCATGCACCAATCAACAAATGAAAATCTAAAAGTTGGTATCTCTATAAGAAATATAGGGAAACAATTAACATATTATACAAATGATGAATACGAAGAGATTATGCCCACAACATTAACCGTTGGCTTTAATTATAATCCAAAAGAAAAATTATTTGCTACCGTTGATATTTATAAACCTTTAGATAATGATATTTTTGGACGGTTTGGTTTGGAATATCATGTACATTCAATTTTAACTCTAAGATCAGGTTATAAAACTAATGCATCCGATTGGGCTACCGGTGGAGATAATGATTTTCTGTCCGGGATATCTTTTGGAACAGGGTTTGATCTCAGTAAATACAATTTAATTATGGATTACGCTATTGTTTCTTATGGCGATCTGGGATTTGTAAATCAAATTTCCATTAAATATATATTTTAAAAAAAAAGAATAATCCAGTGCAGAATCTATTAAAACAACATATTCTCTTCTTAATCTGGATAAACTTAATTCTTCTCCAAAAAATATTAGACAACAAATTCAGCTCAGAAAAAGTGACCAAAATTATTTTATGAGGAATTAATGGATAAAAAGGATTTTTTATTTGAGCTTGGTGTGGAAGAAATTCCAGCTGCTTATATCGCTGGGGCTATCAAGACTATCAAAGATCATTTCGAGTCAAATTTAAAGAAAGCAAATCTTGATTATAATGAGTTACAGATTTTCTCTACACCACGACGTTTTGCAATTAAGATATTATCACTTCAAACACAACAAAAAGATGAAATTATCGAACGTACGGGTCCAACAAAAGAGATGGCTTATGATATAGATGGGAATTTGACAAATGCAGCTTTAGGATTTTTGCACGGAGCTGGAGCAGAACAGAAAGATATCATTATTAAGCAGACACCAAAAGGTGATAAAATAGCAATTAGAAAAGAGATAGAAGGTAAATCTGCAACTTTAATTCTTAAAAATTTAACAATAGAATCAATTGCCGAAATCCAATTCCAAAAGTCAATGAAATGGGGAAGTTCTAAACTCTCTTTTGCCCGTCCAATTCGCTGGATATTAGTATTATTTGGGAATGATATTATAGATTTAGAATTTGAAGGAATAAAATCCGGGAATATAACTTATGGTAACCGTTTTCAAAACCTGGATAATGTGGTTGAAATTAACTCGATAGAAGAATATGAAGAGAAACTATCAGGAGTTTTTGTGATTCCCAATAGAGAAGAACGAAAGAAAATCATTATAAAACAAATGGACGAACTTTTCAAAAACTCTGATGAGAAAGTTATCGAGAATAATAAATTATTAGAGACAGTTACCGATCTTGTCGAATATCCAACTGCTGTTATTGCAGATTTTGATAAGAAGTATCTTGGTCTTCCAAAAAAGGTTGTAACTTCAACGCTTTCCGAACATCAAAAATACTTTTCTATAAGCAGAAAGAATGGTGATCTCAGCAATAAATTTGTATTCGTTTCAAATGGAAATCCTCGATATTCCAACTTGATAAAGCAGGGTAATGAAAAAGTGATAACTGCCAGATTAGAAGATGCAGAATTCTTTTATAAAGAAGATACTGTCCAGTCTTTACAAACTTTCGTACCAAAATTATCTGAGGTTACATTCCAGCAAAAGCTTGGATCTGTTTTAGAAAAAACCGAACGTATAAAGCAAATTAGCAAATTTATTTGTGATGAATTAAAACTTGAAGGTGATGTGATAAAATACTCATTACAAGGTGCACATTTGTGTAAGGCAGATCTTGTAACTTTGATGCTTGGCGAGAAAGAATTTTCAAAACTTCAAGGGTATATTGGACATCAATATGCCTTGATAAGCGGGGAAAAAAAGCAAACTGCACTTGTGATTGAAGAACACTATCAAAATGGTGATAATGAGATGTCATTAGCCGGTTCCGTGGTAGCTATTGCAGATAAAATTGATACGATCTGTGGAATTATCGGAGTTGATATGATACCCACAGGGTCAAAAGATCCTTTTGGTTTAAGACGTGCTGCCAATGGAGTTGTCCAGATAATTTTCAATAATAATTTCGAAATAAACATCTATAAATTAATAGATAGGTCATTTAAATTATTAGAAAGCAAACTTGATAAATCAGAGAATAATAAAGATGTAGTTTATGATTTTTTCAAGCAGCGAGTAAATTGGCTTCTTAAACAAAAACAGATCGATTATGATATTATTGATAGTGTGATGCATATTGATCATTCCAATATTCCAGATATTATTCATCGAGCCGAAGCATTACAGGAATTAAAAAAACAGGAAGATTTTATCAAACTGGTTCTTGGTTTTAAACGTGTTTCCAACATTATTGCCGACATGAAAGATACTTCCGATGTGAAACGGAAAATATTGCAGGAGGAGATGGAAAGGATTCTTTATGAAAAATATCTGGATCTGCAAAGAAGTATCAAAGAATTACTTCCCGATAAGAATTACAAAAAGATTTTAGAAAAGCTTGTCGAATATGGTAGTACGATCGACAAATTTTTTGATGAAGTTCTGGTGAACGTAGAAGATGTCGAAATCAAACAGAACAGATACAATGTTTTATTCTGCATTCGGGAATTATTCCTGCAGGTTGCAGACCTTTCTAAACTTGTTGTCGATGGCGGAAATAATAAAAATTAGAATATAAAGAGGTATTGAAAATGGTGATTCAAATTTCTCATCGAGCTAAGGCGATTAAACCGTCACCCACACTCACGGTTTCTAATCTGGCCAAGGAAATGATAGCAAAGGGTATTGATGTGATCAATTTTGGTGTAGGTGAACCCGATTTTGATACACCCGATTACATTAAAGATGAAGCTCATAAAGCACTTGATGAAAACTTCACACGGTATACTGCATCTTCCGGTATTATTGAACTTAGGCAGGCTATATCTGCCAAAATGAAACGTGATAATAATCTTGACTGCGATCCAGATGATATTCTGGTTTCTCCTGGTGCAAAGGCTTCAATCTTTTTTGTGCTGATGACAATTTGTGATCAGCGGGATGAAATTTTGATTCCTTCTCCATATTGGGTAAGTTACACTTCACAGGTAGAGATGGTTGATGCTTTTCCTATATTACTTCCCACCCGTGCTGCATCTAATTTCAAGATTTCAGCAGAACAATTGGAAGAAGCACTGGAATCCTTGAGCAATCCTAAAGCTCTTATTTTGAATTCTCCTAACAATCCGACCGGTTCAATTTACAGTAAAAAAGAACTTGAGAAAATTGCTGCTGTCTGCGTGAAGCAAAATATTATGATCATTTCTGATGAAATTTATGAGAAATTGATCTATGACGGAAAAGAACATGTCTCTATTGCTACAATAAGTGATGAGGTTCGTGAACATACTGTTGTTATTAATGGTGTATCCAAAGCTTATGCCATGACTGGTTGGCGACTTGGTTATGCTGCGGGTCCTACAGATATTATTAAGCGAGCTGCCAGAATTCAAGGTCATACAACTTCCTGTGTAAATTCAATAACTCAGAAAGCTGCTATAGTTGCCTTAAATAAATGTGACGGAAGTGTAGCTGAAATGCGCGATGAATTCCAGAAACGCCGCGACTTCCTTGTAGATGAATTGAATAAGATTCCAAATGTGAAGTGCAGAATGCCTCGTGGTGCTTTTTATGCAATGCCGAATATTGCCTATTATTTGCACAACAATAAGTTGGGTATTAAGAATTGTGTAAAAATGTGCGAATATCTTTTAGAGAAATATAAAGTAGCAATTGTTCCCGGCTCGGCATTTGGAGCAGATAAATATGTGCGGTTTTCTTATGCAACAAGTATGAAAAACATTAAAGAGGGAGTTAAAAGATTTAAAAAAGGACTATTACAAAGTATTCGTTAAGAGCATAAATGAAAGAATTTAAAGAGGAGATTGAAAGAAGGCGTCAGGAGAGAAGAAGCATGCGAAGCTCTACCTGGATCAATTTTATCATTCGGATCCTTGCTCTCATTTTTGTTGTTATGATCATCAGATACTTTTCAAATCCAAATCCAAATAAATTTAGAAGTTGGATCAACTTTACCTCTCCAGATACTGTTCAAGTTCAGGAGAATAAATGAGTTTACTTATTGTAGGTTCAATTGCACTGGATAATGTAGAAACTCCTCATGGAAACGTTGTTCATTCTTTAGGTGGGTCTGCAATATTTACATCTATGGTAAGCAAGAACTTTTGTAAAAGCAATATTGTAGGAATTGTTGGAGAGGATTTTCCAAAAGAGCATTTTGCGCTTCTTGCGGGAAATGATATAGATACTAAAGATCTTAAGGTGATTCCTGGTAAAACTTTTCATTGGTCTGGGAAATACAGTGATTATAATAAAGCCGAAACACTTGATACTCAGCTTAATGTATTTGCCAATTTTGATCCTCAACTTTGTGAAGATAATAAGAATTGTGATTATTTATTCTTGGGAAATATTGATCCGGTTTTGCAATTGAGAGTTCTAAAGCAGATGAATAATGCTAAAATTACTGCTTGTGATACGATGAATTTTTGGATATCTGGGTCAAAATCGAAATTATTGGAAGTTATCAACAATGTTGATATTCTATTTATTAATGAAGATGAATTAAGAATGTTAACTGGCGTACATAATATTTTTGAAGCTGCACAAAAAGCCAAAGAATTAAATCCCAAATTAATTGTAGTGAAACGTGGTGAATATGGCTCTTTTGCATATTCAGATGAATTCATCTTTTTCGCTCCGGTTTATCCAGTGAGAAAGGTTGTTGATCCAACCGGTGCAGGGGATAGTTTTGCCGGCGGATTTATGGGTTATCTGGCTTCTGCAGGAAATTTTGAGGAAACAACAATTAAAAATGCAATGATCTATGGCACCGTAACTGCATCTTTTAATGTAGAGTCTTTTAGTGTGGATAAATTAAAAAAAATTGGTATTGATGACATTTTAGCTAGAAAAGAAATAATTGAAAGAAGTATTCGATTTTAAGGAGGGAGAAGTGAATAATAGCTCAACAATTAGAGGTTTTGCTCGAGAATCTTTATCTGGTAATTGGTTAAATGCAGTTTTAGCATATTTGATCATCATTGGAATCATATCCGTTGTTAGTACACTTCAGGTTGTTACGTGGATCATATTGGGTTCATTAACTTATGGTTTATATTTGTATTACATTGTTTTAATTAGAGAAAAGGCAGGTGATTTCAATTTATTATTTAAAGCTTTTTCATTTTCCGAAAAAAATTTGGGTCTGTTTGGGAAAACCTTAGGTTTATATCTACTTATGAGCCTATATATTTTTCTCTGGACATTGCTTCTTATTGTGCCCGGCATTATCGCAGCATATTCTTATAGAATAGCGTTTTATCTAATGATTGATAATCCTGAAATAGGAGTTTCGGAAGCTTTGAAGCAAAGCAAAGAAATGATGTATGGATATAAATCGAAACTATTCTGTTTGGATCTAAGTTTTATAGGATGGGGGCTACTTTGTATTCTCTCGTTTGGTATCGGTATCTTATGGCTGTCTCCTTATATGCTTACTTCCCAAACAATCTTTTATGAGGAATTACGAAATGAACACATACTTACTTATGAAATTAAAGATAAGGACATTAATAACAAAGAAGAGATGGCTTCTAAGGTTGACGAAATTGTTAAATAGATAAATTGGCTATTTAGAAGGGCATTATGCGGAATTCTGTCCGCATAATACAGTTTTCTTAGATTTTGTTATTCCAACAGAAAATAGCATTATGTTATTATTGTAAGCAGGGTTAGCGTAATTAAGAAAAATTGACTTTCTATAAGGAATATTAAATGCATTATATTAATATAATAACTATAGGCAAAATATGAAATGGCGTTTCTTAATTCATGAGAAATTAAGTCCGGCTGAGAATATGGCAATAGATGAAGCTATATTTAATTGTATTCAAGATGGATGGTCTATACCCACAATAAGGTTTTATGATTGGGAACCTTCTACAGTTTCCTGTGGATATAACCAGGAAGTGGCTAAAGAGGTAGATTTTGTGGCTCTAAGAAAACATAATTTTGGCTTTGTGCGAAGACCTACTGGCGGCAGAGTAGTTCTTCATGACAATGAAGTTACGTATGCGGTTATCAGCCCTACAATAGGAAGATTGTCTGGGAATGTAACAGAATCATATTCTGAAATAAGTAAGGCATTAGCCAAAGGACTCGAATTTATGGGTATTGATGTTGATTTTGAGAGAGGTAATCTAAGTTCAAAGCATCAAAGACAAGCATCTAATCCGTGTTTTACAAGTAGCTCTATGTATGAGCTAAGTTATCAAAGGAAGAAGATCGTGGGTAGTGCACAGGTAAGGAAGAACAATTGTCTTCTTCAACATGGTTCTATTTTACTTAATTATGATCAAAGTAAATTGGCTCAGATATTGCCTAATCTTACAGACGATCAAAAAGAGAGATTGGCTATATATCTGAAAAGAAAAACTATAGCGATAAATGAAATTCTGAATGCTCCAAAAAGTTATAATGAAACTATTAAATTTCTTATGAGCGGCTTTAAAGAGAAATGGATAATGGATAATTTTGAGATTCACAAGAACCTTGAAACTTATGAATTAGAAATTGCTGAACAGTTGAGATTGACTAAGTACTTGACAGATGAATGGAACCAAAGAAAATGAAAAACAAAAAAAGAGGAGTAATAAAAATATTGATTGACACGATTTTTTTTATTATAGTTTTTGTTCAAATGAAAAGTATTTAATAAATAATTTAGGGAGGATTATTAATGCTTAGAAAAATCATAATTTCACTCATGTTAGCTTTTCTGTTTACTACAATATTATTTGCAGGAACAACCGGTAAACTTGCAGGTAAAGTAACAGATGATAAAGGGAATCCTATCCCTTATGCAAATATAACGATTATGGATGGCGAGACACTCGTTGCTGGTATGATGACCAAAGAGAATGGTTCGTATTTCATTATTAATATTACACCTGGAATATACGAAGTTACATGTTTGCGTAATGGTTTTAGAACCCAGAAAAGTCCCAATGTTCAAATAAGTATAGACATTACTGCAATGCTGAATTTCACAATGCCACAGCAAGCTATTGAGATAGAAGGATTTGATGTGGTAGAAAAAAAGAATGAAATGATCCAACCTACAAAAACACAATCGGGTGGAACTATTTCAGCAGCGGAGATGGAAAATATTGCTGTTACACAGATCGAAGATGTTATCGCAATGCAAGCTGGTGTTACTCTTAGTAATGGAGAAATCCATGTTCGAGGTGGTAGATCGAACGAGCTGGCATATACAGTAGATGGAATGTCGGTTTCCGATCCTGTTGATGGTGGTGCCGCTCTTACTATTGATACAGATGCAATCGCAAATATGGATGTAATGACTGGTGGACTTACTGCAGAATATGGCAATGCTCAGTCTGGCATGGTTAATATTGTAACCAAAAGTGGATCTCGTGATTATTCTGGAAAGCTTGAAGTTGTTTCTGATCATTTGATCAATTCTGATGATAATACAAACAGTGATGTAATCAAATTTGCTATTGGTGGTCCAGTATTAAGCCCATTTGTTTCTTCTCTTAGAGATAGGTTTACTTTCTATTTCAATGCTGTGGGAAGTTGGAATGATTCTAGATATAAAGATTATTATAATCTAAATCCTTTTAGTGATCTTGATGGATTGATCACCAGTTGGTCAGATTATCAACAATATAATCCTTATGAAGGTAGAGAAGATATCATTGGTTTCGATATGGGTAACAGGAATAATAATGACTATAATGCAAACTTAAAAGTAAAATATAAATTTAATGATCGTCAAAATGTTACATTTGCTGTCCGAGGTGATCAATATGAGCATCTTCCTTTTTCTCATAATTGGAGATATGCTCTAGAACATTATGCAAAAACTTCTGGTGAACAAAGACAATATATTGCTACATACGATCATACAATTGGTTCACAAATTAATATTAAAGTTAAGGCTAGTATGTACGAGAAAAGCGTTTCTCGATCCCCTAGAGACATTGCCAGAGATGACTGGTTTGCTCTAAGTTCTGAATCTGATTTTGAACTTTATGGTGATAATATACTTGGAAAAACTAATGGACTTTACTATTTAGAAGGTTCTGATGAGTTGCTTGATAATATAGTTAGTATTGTTGATTATAATTGGGCGTATGAAACGCTCAGTGATGGCAGTGAACTGAATGTGCCGTTTACTAGACCTGGCACTGTTTGGGGTACTTACATTGATGATAGTAATCAAATGATCCAATTAAGAACAGATCTTGAATATCAAGCTAATGAAACTCATGGGTTAAAGACTGGTTTTGAAGTCATCAATCATGGAATCAAGAAAGATCAGTGGAGAAATCCATGGGACCTTTCAGAAAACAGATACAACGATTATCTACAAACATGTACACCGGAAGAATCTTATGCAGAGGGAGATTCAATTCCTGGAACGGGAGTTCTTGCACCTGCAGGTGGCATAGACTATTATTCAAGAGAAGATCTCTTAGCTGCCACAATTGCAGCTTCCGGTTTGACAGATGGTTATGAAGCAGAACCATGGCAAGGTGGTTTATATATTCAGGATGCTATGATTTGGGAAGGTTTGATCATCAATGCTGGAGTAAGATGCGATGTCTGGTATCTTGGTGGTGATTATGATATTAAAACAGCAAGCTATCATGGCTCATACCTGGAATCTATCGATCCTGATAGCCCTATGAACGAGACTATTTATAAAATTGAAGATCCTGATAATCCCGGTACTTTGATAATCCCACCTGAGGAGGATTATCCTGAAGCATATGCTAAATATATGAGTGCAGCAGACTATCATGAAACGATTACCGATAGATTTAGCAAACCACAATTTATGATTTCTCCTCGTCTTGGTGTTTCCCATCCGATCTCAGAAAAAAGTGTGTTACACTTTGTTTATAACTATCAAAGGCAGTTGCCCCAAATGCAGTATATTTTTACAACCGGTAGACCGCAAGATGTTATCGAGAATCCGGGAGCAAATATAGTTGTTGGTAATCCTGAACTTGATGATCAAACAACTATAACCTATGAAGCAGGTCTGCAATATCAGCTTCATGAAGATTATGTTATGGATATTACTGGTTACTTTAAAAATATTTATAATTATGTGAGTACTGAAGAAAGAGAAGATCCTGCAGATCCTACAATAAAATGGAATGAATATATTTCCAAAGATTACGGTAGTGTTCGCGGAATTGATTTGAATATAAGTAAATTTCTTTCTAACTTTTACTCTGGATCAGCTGCATATTCACTAACATGGGCAAATGGTAATCATTCTCAAACCTCTACTGCTAATGATGAGAGTTTGCGAGAATTTCCTTTAGCCTGGGATACTCGACATAATTTTAGCTTTAACTTCACATTTATGGTAGGAGCGGGTGAAGAATTCTATATTCCTTTCACAGAAGCTGTTCTTCCTCTCCATGATTTCTCAGTTAACTTCCTGTATAATCTTTCTTCGGGCTCTCCATACACACCTGTTGATGAGAATGATAACCTTTCTCTAGACACTAACAGTGTATTTAAGCCTTTTACTGCTAGTGCAAACTTGAAATTTACAAAAAACTTTGCGTTAGGTAAAAATATGAAACTTAGATTTTATGCTAATATTGCAAACTTATTTAATAAAGATAATTACGTTAATGTTTATGCAAAAACCGGTGACCCATTTGATAGTGGAGCAGACTTAGATTTTGATCATGATGGTTTTATAGACCCTACTACAAGTTCAGTTTATGGTGCACGAGATAGAAATCCTGCGAATATTACAGCTGGCAGAACCTTTACGTTTGGGTTAACTTATATATGGTAATAAAAAATAGAAAATAATCTGGAGGATATAATAATGAGGAAAAGACTTTTAGTTATATTTATGGTTTTAGCATTTGCTAATTTCATGTTTACTGCAATTGCCTTTGCGCAAGAAGAGATTGCAGAAGAGGAAACTGCATCTGAAGAGATCGCTGCTGAAGCAGCTGTAGAAGAAGTTCCATTTGAGGAAACTTCACAATCAGGCGGGTTGGAAATGTTTGCCAGAAAAATTGTAGGTAGAGGATTGGTTGACATATTCATTCAAGGTGGATTTGTAATGTATCCGATTCTTCTCCTTCTCATCTGGGGTATCGCAACAATAATTTGGAAACTGATATCTCTCAGCTATGCAAAGATCAATCTTAACGACTTTCTCGGTAAAGTGATCCCAATGATCGAAGGTAAAAAGTATGATGAAGCTATTAAACTTTGTAAAGAAACAAAAGGACCGGTTGCTGCAATCATGCATAACGGTCTACTAAAAGTAGATAATGGAATCGAAGCTGTAGAAAAAGCAATTGAAAATGCCGGTGTTATTGAAATGGCTTTCTTGGAAAAAGGATTCATTCCTTTTTCGACGGTTATTAACCTTGCTCCTATGTTTGGTTTTTTTGGAACTATGATAGGTATGATCCGTGCATTTGGTGACATTGCTGCTGCCGGTGAAGTTGAACCTACTATTGTTGCTACAGGTATCCAAATTGCTCTTATCACAACTGCAGCTGGTTTGGCTGTTGCTATTCCAGTACAGTTTTTTAATAATCTGATCCTTGGTATGGTAGACGGTCTTGTAATGGATATGCAAATAGGATCAGAGAAAATGATCGAAACTCTTGTAGAAAATAAATAGGAGGCAAAAAGTGTTACGCAGAAAAAGAAAAGATTTGGGAGGTATTCCCACGTCATCAATGTCTGATGTTGCTTTTCTGCTGCTTATCTTCTTTCTATCAACTACAAAATTTGATATAAAAAAAGGCTTGGGGATAGTTTTACCGGCTGCATCTGACAATACTACGAAGAAAGTTAGATTAAAAAATGAAAACCTTACCAAGATCTGGATAGATAAGGATGGAATTATAACTCTAAAATCCGGTGGAGATGAGCAGATCGTTCCAATGAATAAATTGCAGAAGACAATTCATCAGATCGTAAAAGATAATCCAGATATGGTAATATCCCTGAAAACAGATAGAAAAAGTAAATACCATTATATGGTGGAAGTTTTAGATAAACTTCAAGCCTCTGGCGCAGAAAAAATTTCTCTATCAACGAATTAGGAAGGTATTATGGCTAAAATTAAAAAAAGCGCAAGACCTAAAACTTCTATACCAACTGCATCTATGTCTGACATAGCTTTCCTACTTCTTTTATTCTTCATGGTTTCTACAGTATTTGTAAGAGAAAAAGGAATACCAGTGAGAATGCCGAATGCTGCAAGTATAGAAAAAATACCTCGTGATCATTCGGTTACGATATATGTGAACAAAAATGGATTGATCTCAATTGATGATTTTGTTGTTTCCATACCTGATGTAAAGTACGTTATGCAGAAAAAATTAGCAGAAGATTTTAATGTATTAACTTGCTTCAGAACAGATAAAGATACTAGTTATGGTATTATGTCTGATATTCTGAATCAGTTACGTGAAGCTCAAACTTTGCGTGTTTATTTTGAAGCAAAGTTGCTAAGGTAGGCGAAATATGAATAAACAAACAGTAGATTGGAAAGATATTGCCGAAAGTTATTATGATAAATCAGTAAGTTTAGCAATACTGATATTGCTATTTGCATTTATTGTTTCACCTAAAGTTGAAGTAAAACCGTATAGCAGGAATATTAACATCACAGAAGCAATTGATATTCCACCTGAGATCAGAGAAAGAATCAAACCACCTGAAGAGACTGTTAAACCGGTGGTTGAGATAATTATAGAAGAAGATCTTGATGGAGAGGATGATGAGGATATTGAAATTATAGAAACTATCGGAGTTACTTCTCTAGATCCATATGAAGAAATTCAGGAAAAAATTATAGGTAAGACATCTAAATTTGTTGTTTATGAAGATGCACCTTTTACAATTAAGAGAGCACCATTGGTTTATTCAACTTTTGCCAGAAATGCCGGTATTGAAGGTGATGTAATTCTACAAGTGGAAGTGTTTACAGATGGTTCTGTTGGAGCGGTTGAAGTCTTGAAATCATTGATGTCAGGTCCTGGCGGATTGGATGAGGCTGCTATAAAGAGTGTTAAACAATGGGAATTCTCGCCTGCTAAAAGTGGTGGGAAACCTGTAGCTTGCTGGGTTACATTCCCGGTTAATTTTTCATTACATTAATAAATCTTGGGGGATTTTATATGAATATAAGTAAATTAAAAGTATTAATTATTCTAATGCTTCTTATCGTGTTTACAGTTAGTGCATTTGGCAGAACTTACACTGAAACGGGTGCTGATAAGAAATTTGATACTTCACAGGTACATAACCTTGGGAATATCTGGTTACGAATTAGTAACTACGGTTACTTTGGATCAGGAGGAGAAGGTTGGCCGTCACTTGAATATCCAGGAGGTTCTACTATTGACTATTTATTCTATGGCGGATTGTGGTTTGGTGCAAAAAAGGTTAGAAGAGATCATTTGGGAAGACAATATTACTGGCTTGATTATGAACATCCGGATGAAGTTGTTCTTTATGGTGATTCTCTGTGGAGCGATAGTTTACAGGTGGTAATTGATACATTAGTTAGTATAGGTATTGATGGTTATTTAAGTATTAATGAACTTTTACCTGCATATAATCCGCTGGAAACTTCTTATCTTGGATCACAATACACAGCTCATAATTATCAGGATAAAGTTATAACAACTTCCATTAGAGAACAAAGAAAAGGTATTGATGATGATGGTGACGGATTTATTGATGAAGATCCTGTAGGATATGCATTTCCATTTATTCCTTCAGAATTTTTTATAGATGAGGCAAGTGTATTCTCAATATATGGTGGTGATTGGCTTCATAATTCTGAGATAGCATACGGCACTGATATAATTACCGATGAAGCTAACCAGGCTATGTGGTTCCCGCTCGGATTTTTAGATTTAAGTGATAACTCAAACGAACTGTATAATTTCTCAGAGCCGGCAGATGATGATAGTGATGGAATTGTGGATGAAGATGGTTATCCTGTTTCCGAGCAAGATTTTATTTCATACTATTATGACTATAGTCCTTTCGAAAACGGTAATCCCGATCCCGATAGAGACTATGGTTCTAGTTCCAGTTCAAATAGACACGTTCCACTCAATATTCGTGTACGCCAAATGAGTTATCAATGGAGTTACGATTATATTAAAAATCTGATTTATGTTGAATTCGATATTACAAATATGAATGCTCAAGATACACTTTTTGATTGTGCTATGGGTATTTATATGGATTCTGATGTTGGTCCGCAATCGTTTGGTGGATCTACAATAGCACCGGATGATATCAGTAGCTATATTTCCGGTGAAGGATACGAATTTGCCTATACTTATGATGCAGATCAAGATGGTGGATTGACCACCGGATATGTTGGCTCTCGTGTTTGCACACCAGATCCGGAGCAATTAGTATTTTCCTGCTGGACTTATGATCTGGATAATACGGGTCCGGATGATTGGGATCCATTGAATTATTCAATAATTCCAACAGCTAATGAAAAATACTGGTTATTAACAGGAAGAAATCCTAATGAAGAATTTTTTATTGATCTTAGAACATATCCAAATTCTCAAATCGAAAGTGGTCCTACTGACACAAGGTATCTTTTTGGTTTCTATGGTGCTCAAGCTCATACTGGTGACATTGATGGAAATGGTATCCTTGATTACTTAGAAATAGACGACGATGGTGTATATTTCAAACGTTGGAATTTACCACCAGGCAGAACAATGAAGATTGTTATTGCCGTGTTCCCAGGTAATAGTATTGCTGAATTAAAGAGAACTGCTGAATTTGCAAAGTTTATCTATGGTGATGCTCAAACACTTACTACAGTTGTTTTACCTGATATCTCCCTTCACTATGAAGCTCCTGAACCACCGGATTATCCAAATATGTACGCCGGGCTTATTAATGATGGGAATGCGATAGAAATATATTGGGATAATATATCAGAATTTACAAGAGATATTGGGAATGTACCTCAGAGTGTTGTAGGCTGGCAAATTGAATTTCCTAATCTGGATAGTTATGCAGTAGGTATAGATAGTACATATATGCCGGAAAGATTTTGGCCAAGTGTATATGGTATCGAGACTGAAAATCCTGAAAATGCAATTATAAATCCATGGACAGTATACAGGCTAAGACATGATTTTCAAGGATATGCATTATATGGTAGATCCGGAAGTGGATCTCAGGAAGACTGGGTAGAAAAAGGTAAATGGGATAAATATGAAACCTTGCAGGATGAAGAAGACTATTTAGTTAATTATAGTGATACATCTTTTGTAGATTATCAAGGCGAAATTGGAATCGGAACTGAAGATCAATCTCTTCCAAATAGAAGATTAATTACCGAAGAAGATGAAAATTATTATCATCTTAATGAGTATTACGGATTAATCCCATTTGAGTTTGATCCTGATAATCCTGAATATACATTTGGTAATCATATTTATGATTACTCAAAAACACAAGCAACTGCTGAAGTTGATGGCGTAGATGCTTGGTCTGATGATAAAAAGGCTTTATATTTTGCAAATCCAGATCTTTTAGCCTTACCTAATGGTGATGACATATATCTTGAATTATACTCTAGAAGCTTGATCCCATTAGAAGGATTTATTAGCAACGAAATTCTTCCTGTTCCTGAAATAATTGAAGAGATCAGAATTAAACGTCTTTCTCGTAGATATTATTATGATGTAATTTCTCATCCACCTAAAGGTATAGAATATTATGTTGCTGTTACTGCCTGGGACAGAGGTATGCCATCTCAGAATGTTCCTTCAAATGAATCCGGCAAAGATGCTGATGCCAATATGAAGATATTATTCCCCGGACCTTCTGCGAAAACAGATATGGAAAATATTTATGTTGTTCCAAATCCATATATTGGACAGAGTAAATTTGATGGTAGAAGAGAAGATGATTTCACGGGTGATAGAAGTAGAAGGATCTGGTTTGTGAACTTACCTGAGAATTGTACAATAAAGATCTATACACTTGCTGGTGATCTTGTTGATAAGGTTGTACACCATGGTAGTGAAGGGGAAGATATTATCACGGTTGGGGCAGCACTTAATAAAGATAAGCTGAAGCAAAGTGATATTACAGCAACTGGAATGGCTTCATGGGATCTGTTATCATATAATAATCAGATCATTGCAGCTGGTGTATATCTATTCTCAGTAAAAGATCATGACTCTGGGAATATTAAAGTTGGAAAGTTTGTAATAATTAAGTAATTGAGTTTTAGGTTCACAGGCAAAACGTCTGTGAACCGAACTCACAATGATAAATGAGAGGTAAAATATGAGAAAATATGTTGTTATACTTATAATACTTATTGTTCTTCCTGGGTTACTGTTTGCTGATATTTTTGCAAAAACAGGAACAGCAGGACTTCAGTTCTTGAAAATAGGTATTGGTGCAAGAGCTCTTGGTATGGGTGAGGCATATACAGCAGTTACAGATGATATTTCTTCAATTTACTGGAATCCAGCTGGTCTTGCATTGAAAGCACAAGACCAGGTTATGTTCTCTCATACGGCATGGGTTGCAGGTGTTAACTATGAGTTTGTAGCTTTTTCTAAAGTTACGTCATTAGGTACTTTTGGAGTTAGCACTGCACTTTTGCATATGGATTATATGGATGTAACTGAAGAAGAGATTTTTGGTCCTACAGGTGAAGAATTCACCTGCTACGATTTTATGGCAGGCATCACATATGCAAATGAATTTACTGATAAATTTTCATTTGGTGTTAATGTTAAATACTTACGTGAAAAGCTTGATGAATTTGCTGTAAATGGTGTTGCTATAGACATCGGCTCTTTGTATAATACAGGTTGGAAGAATCTTACAATCGGGATGGCGATAAAGAATTTTGGACCGGATCTTGAGTACGAGATCGACGAAGATGGTGATGGCTTGTTAAATGAAGATCCATTTGATCTCATCGACAATGATGGAGATGGACTAATTGATGAAGACCGTGATGAATTCCCATTTAAAATTCCTATGGGATTCTCTCTTGGTGTAGCAATGGATATATATGCAAGAGATAACCAATTATTATTGGCTTCAATTCAGTTAGATAACTGTGTTGACAGACAAGAGACTTATAATGTGGGAATGGAATACAAGATCAGTACTTTTAAAATTAGATCAGGATACCAATTAAATTATGATGAAACATCCTATTCAGCAGGTTTTGGCTGGAGCATTCCAACCAGCTTTGCTGTAATTAATATAGATTATTCTTATACGGATATGGGAGATCTTACGGAGAGTTTTTTTAAATCTCCACAAAGATTATCTTTAAAATTGTCATTTTAAAAAAAAAATAGCACAAAAAAAGGGAGGAAAAAATGAAAAAGATGTTAATTCTTTTGGGTTTAAGTTTATTAGTGTGT
>JAOZPK010000033.1 GCA_029932755.1 Candidatus Cloacimonadota bacterium
TACGAATATGCAGTCTGCCAAAACCACCAGTGGCAATGATCACACTTTTTGCTTTAACAATAAAATATTCTTTTAAATCGAGATGATATATAATTGCGCCGGCAATTTGACCTTTATCATCTTTTATGAGTTCTGTGGCAGCGGTATATTCCAAGATATTTATTTTATCGGGATTATTTTGAACTTCATCACGAAGAACACGGCAAATTCCAGCTCCTGTATAATCACGGGTTGAGTGCATTCTATTTCGGCAAGTTCCACCACCTGATTTCACCATCATACTGCCATCTTCATTTTTATCGAACATCACACCAAGTTCTTCTAACCATTTAATAGATTTTGGTCCGTCCATTACCAGTGCTTCAACCAGAGGTTTTTTGTTATCGAAGTGACCGCCACCAATTACATCAAGATAGTGCAGCCGCGGATTATCATCACTTTGATCAGCAGCCTGAATTCCACCTTGAGCCATCATTGAATTGGAATCACCTAACCGGAGCTTAGTTACAAGCATAGTTTTCACACCGGCTTTTGCAGATTCCAAAGATGCTGAAAGTCCTGCAGAACCTGCACCTATAACAAGTACATCAGTTTCATAATCTACTTTGGAAAGATCAAATATTTTGGAAAGATTACGAGGATATGATTCCATAAGATCAACAACTTCATTTATCATCTTATCACCCTTGTTGATTCCGATATGTAGTTCACGTAGAGCATCTATTTTATAATCAGGGTGATAAGTATTAAGAATATCTTGTCGCTCCTGTTTGTTCATCGGTTTAAAAACTCTTTTGCCAAATTTTTTGGCGAGTTCCAATCTTTTGGGTCTGGTTTTTTCTACCTGTTTTATAGATTCTAACATATAATCCGGATACATATTTTCTCCTGTTTATGAAATTTTTATTTCACGATTAAAATAGATTTTGGATAATTCTTCTTTTCCCATCTCATTCAAATCATTAATTTGTTTATCGTATTTACCATCTTCAATTTCTATAATTCGCTTTTCAAGTTCAGGACTTTTCTTCGCCAGATAGTGTCCATAAAGACGACGAGCCAGAGTCGCATTATTATATTGCACGATCTCAGCAGGACATCTCATTGCACAAAGACCGCAACGAATGCAATCGAAAGAAAGGTCTGCTGCTCTGGCTATATCTCCCCTGATGATCGCTTGAATATAATCCATCACTTGAATATCTTGTGGACATGCTTTGGTGCAAGTATTGCAGGAAACACATCTGAATACGGAAGGGAAAAGTTCTGTAAAAGTACTCACGTCAGGAGAGAGCTGGGTAAGATCATAAATCGGTTTTTCGGCAGGAACAAACGGTATTTGTGCGATCGTCATTCCATCTGTTACAACTGTTTGACAAGCAAGCCCGCCTTGCAATTTGTAATCACCTTTTTCACGATAAACTGTGGCACAAGCTCCGCAATATCCTTCACGACAGCCTACTCCACGTTTCAATTGAAATCCGGCATATTCGAAAGCCATCATTATGGTAGAACCTTCCGGTACTTCGAATAGTTCACCGGCTAAATGAACTTTTAACATTTTAATTTCTGCATCCATTATGCTCATTCCTCCTTAGTTATTCAGGATAATAAATTTAATTTTTTTAATAATTTTTCAGGTTCGATCTTATTGAATTCCAATCCCAGATCTTGTTTATCAATTTCCAGAGCAAGTCCCATCAGTTGCGTGAAGTAATAGATGGGAAGAGTTTGATAATCGGGATTTTTATCTTTTATTTCGCTTTGTCGAACATCGAGATTGAAGGCACAAAGTGGGCAGGAAGTTATGATAGCATCAGCTCCGTTTTTCTTTGCATCATCAACAATTCCTTGAACCAATCGGTAAACAATATCTACATTATTTACAGTGTGATAACTTCCACAACATCGGCTTTTTGCATCCCAATCTATAGCATCAGCTCCAAGAGCTTTGACAAAATTTTCTAAAATTTTAGGATCTTCGGTATCATCGATACCTACACTTTTTGGTCTTAAAAGAGTACATCCATAATAGGAAGCCACTTTTAGATCTTTTAATGGTTTTGTAACTTTTTGGGCTAATTTATCAAAACCGTATTCATCAAGAATAGAGAGAAAGTGAACAACATCTACATCACCTTTATAATTTTCTTCTTCTCGATGCATAAAATCGTTAACTTTTTGCAGATCATCTGCATTCTCTTTCATTCGCTTATTGGATAAGCTAAGAGTGTTGTAACACATAGAACAGAGAGTGACCATTCTGTTTTCGTTTTCCACAATTCCCTGTTTATTCATTTCTTGAACCCGCAAAAAATTGCGAACTGGAGCAAGGTGTTTCATCAAGTCATCACTTGTTAAGGATGATACCACACCGCAACAATTCCATCGATCTAATTCAATAAAATCTATACCAATCTTTTTTGCAGAGGCAATCGCTGATATTTCAAAATTCTTTGCTGTTGTCTTTAATGTACAACCTGGAAAATAAGGTATCTTCATTTATTTTCTCCTTATAAGAGTTGGCTTGCGATAGCAAACAATCTCATTTTACATTAACCTGTGAATTTACGGAAATTTCCCACAACTGCAATTGTAGGTAATTTTTTTGCTTCTTCTTTACTGATATCTGCAATAGATATTTCATCAATAGCAGTTCGTAACTTCACTTGTCTAAGTGCTTCCGAAACCTTGGAAACATCCAGCTCACGAGGACATCGTACAGTGCAGGTAAAGCAAGAAGCACAAATCCACATTGTTCTGGAATCCATCACTTCCTTTTGTCCTAGCATTACTTTCCGCATAATTTCAGAAGGATTGATATCCATTTCTTCTATGAAAGGACAGCCACCGGAACAGGTTCCGCATTGATCACAAAGAGCAACTTGTTCACCGCTTAATTCTACTATCTTTTTATAAAAATCATCATTCTTATCTTTAAATTTTACTTTTATTGCCATTAGTTTTTCCTCTTATTTCTCTTTAGGGAATAACTGCTTTTTTATATCTTCTGGAATTGATTTCAATTTATCGATTTTCTCAGCAACCTGGTTTATTTCATTTATAAATTTCATTAAGTCTGCAGCAGTAAATTGTGAAAAGATCAATCTATCTGAATCGATCTTAAGCTTCTTGAATTTATTTAGTACGGTTTTTATATTGTTTTGCGTTGTTTTATTTGCCCATTCAAAGTGAGAACCTTTTGCAGGACTGTCTCCCAGAAATACTGCATCAGCACCTTTTGCAAAAGCAAACTCGATAAGATTCGGGCTAATTCTGCTTACACTGGGAACCCGGAGAACTCGCGCATAATTAGTATATTTCATTTTTCTTACTCCGCAAGCATCGATCAACCTATAAGTTGTATTATTATCAGCAAAAACTAAAATGCGTTTTTCATTTTCCTTTTTCAAGTGCAAGGAGGCTTCGATCTCTGCATATATTTGTTTGTTTGTATAATAATTCAAATCAATTGCTTCCAACGGACAACTTGTTATACACGAGCCGCAACCAAGACAAAGTGCTTCATTAATTTCAGCCTTACCTTCATTATTCATCGAAATTGCTTTAGGAGGACAATTATCCAGACATTTTTCACAGCCATCACAAATATCAGAATTAACAAATGCCAGAACAGGATCGAGTGCAAACTCTTTTTGCGCCAAAGTTGCCATAACCCTAGCTGCTGCTGCACTTGCCTGTGCTACAGTATCCGGAATATCTTTAGGACCTTGTGCTGTGCCGGATAAGAAAACTCCTTCCACAAGCGTATCTACCGGTTTATATTTGGGATGAGCTTCTTTGAAAAAGCCATCATCACTTTTTGCCAGTTTCAATGAATCTGCCACAATATCCGATGATTTGCTCAATTCCAAACCATTAGCTAAAACAACCAGATCAAATTCGGTCTCAATGATATCTCGCGACAATGTATCTTCAACTGTTAGTATTACTTGTTTTGTCTCTTTAACTTCAGTAAAATGAGATGGTTTACCTCGAATAAATTTTATTCCCATTTCTTGTGATCGTTTATAATATTCTTCATAGCCTTTACCAAATGCTCGAATATCTGTATAAAAAATGTATATGTCTATTTCTGGTTTTGCTTGTTTAAGCAGAGACGCCAGTTTTATGGAATACATACAACAAACGCGAGAGCAATATTCATTTCCGATTTGTTTATCACGAGAGCCTACACATTGCACAAAGGCAACTCTTTTCCCAACTTTTCTAGGTGGATCCTTTTCAACAATATGATCTACAATACGCTCCATCTCTAAAGATGTTACTACGTTTTCATATTTTCCATAACCAAATACAGGCTTACGTTTTGCATCAAAAATGTCAAAACCGGTAGCGACCACAACGGCATCAACTGCAATATTTAGTTCTTCTGCTTTTTGCCCAAAATCGATTACGTTCTGAGGACAAACTTCAGCACATTTATTGCACGATCCATCAACAAAGTGTAAGCAAGTTTCTGCATCAATTAGATATTTATAGGGGATTGCGTGAGGTGCAGGAATATAAATAGCTTCACGATTCATAATTCCCTGTTCCCAATAATTTGGCTGAGAAACCGGACAGACTTCTCTGCATTTATTACAGATCAAACACTGATCCATATTGATACTATCCTTTATATATCGGGGATGCTTGATAACTTTTGCTTCAAAATGCAATCTATGCCCGGCAATATCTTGAATTTCGGTATTAGTGTGAAGTGTAATATTGGGATGATCTATCACTGCTGCCATTTTGGGAGAGATAATGCAAGCAGCACAATCTTCTGTAGGAAATGTTTTAGTAAGAATCGCCATTTTCCCGCCTAGAGTTGGTTGCTTTTCAATTAAAGTTACATTCTTTCCTGAATCAGCCAGATCGAGCGAAGTTTGAATTCCTGCAATTCCACCTCCGATTACCAAAACTTCATTACCAAGTTTCATCATTTTTTCTTCAAGAGCATAATCAAGTTCGGCTTTGGCTTTAGCTGCATCCACAATTTCCTTGGCTTTCTCAGTAGCTACTTTGGGAATATCCTTATGAATCCATGAGCAGTGTTCACGCAGATTGGCAATTTCCAAATTATAGGGATTCAAACCTGCTTTTTTCATAGCTCCGCGAAATGTTTTTTCGTGGAAATGCGGAGAACATGCAGAAACAACTATCTTATCCAATCCATGTTTTTTGGCTTCATCAATTAATAGTTTCTGTCCTGCTCCGGAACACATATTCCCGTGTATTTTTACAATAACTTTTTCATCTTCATCATTAAGGTGTTCTTTAACATTTTCCAGATCTATAGTATTGGAAATATTACCACCGCATTCACATAAAAAAATCCCAGTTTTCATATTGAGAGAAACTCCTTTATTTATTTTCAAAATTTTTCATCAAGTTCAAAACTTTCCTTGTTGCTTTTAAAACAACCTCTTTGAAATTGATTTCGGATTATCTAATAATTTTACATCTTGGCTTAAAGCAAAATTAATGAGATATTGTCAAATTAATAATAATAATTTATCCTACCTGCTAATTAATATTTATAGCGTCAAATAATCTAAATTTATTTACACTAAACTGTCATTTTTCCCCTTCACAAAAAACCAAAAAAACTCCTGTCAATTACTCATCTTCCATAGCAAGTTCAAAACCTATTTTTATTGCTTTTAAATTCATTTCTAAAAATTGAGGTCTAACTGAATTCTTTAGAGCTTCTTTTAATGATTTTTCACTTACTACATTAGTTTTTTTTACGAGGAAGCCAAGTGTCATAATATTTGTTGGTAAAACTGAGCCAAGTTTTTCCATAGCAATTCCCGTAAATGGAAATTCATAAATTGTGGAATCCATTAGAGCAACATTCTTAACAAAAGTACTATCGGCAATAAGAATTCCATCAGGTTTTAGATCATCACTATATTTATCACAAGCTTCTTGGGAAAGCGCAAGCAGAACATCAAAATTTACAGCTTCTGGAAAGTAGAATTCTTCATTACTAATAATAACATCCGCGCGACTGGAACCACCGCGAGATTCAGGACCGTAACTTTGTGATTGTGTAACTTGTATTTTATCTAATACTGCTGCTCTCGCTAGAATTATCCCTGCAGTAATCAAACCTTGTCCGCCACTACCGCTTAATCTGATTTCCCATTTGAAAGTTTCTTTACTCATTGCTTCCTTCCTCCGGCTTATTAATTGAATCAATTAATTCTTGATAAGCATCAGTATATTCCATTTTTTCAGTATCATGAAATAATATTCCTCTGGTTTGTTTGTCAATTCTATCCTCTTGTGATAATTTTTCATATTGCTTAACAGGAATAATATTTTCTTTCATTAATTTCATCATTGCAGGAGCATCACCTTTTTTATTTAGTTTTCCATAAATAACGGGACAGGCACTTATTATCTCAACTAGCGAGAATCCTTTGTGTTTAAAAGCTTGCATAATGAATGATTGAGACTCGGCAGCATGATATGCAGAAGTTCTGGCTACAAATGTTGCACCTGCACCGATAGCTAATTTGCAAATATCAAAAGTTGGGTCGATATTACCATACTGTGTTGTTGTTGATTTATCACCATGTGGAGTTGTTGGAGAATATTGTCCTCCGGTCATTCCATAAATATAATTATTAATTAGAATAACTGTAAGATCGATATTTCTTCGAGCTGCATGGATAAAGTGATTCCCACCAATTGCTGTACCGTCACCATCACCGGTGATAACAACTACTTCCATATCCGGTTTATACATTTTAATACCTGTAGCATAGGCAATAGCTCTACCATGTAAACTGTGTAGTGTATTAAAATCTGCATAAACAGGCATTCTACTGGAACACCCGATTCCTGAAACCATTGCGACGTTATCTTTTTTGAAACCCAATTCAGCTATTGCCCTGATCGTAGATCCCAAAACTATACCGTTACTGCATCCAGGACACCATACATGTGGAAATTTCTTATCGTGCCTTAGGTATTTATGAATTTCTTTCTGAGATATTTTCTTCATTTTATATTACCTCCTTTATCAAATTAAAAATTTCAATAGGAGTAATCAATTGCCCATCTGTTTTGTTCAATTGTACAATATGTTTGCATGTTTTAACATTATCATTCCAACAACATCCCATAACTCTCTTTATTTCGCGAGAAAGTTGACCTTCATTCAATTCTGGAACAATTATCGTTTCTTGACCTCCCAGTAATTTACGAATTGCAGCATCCGGGAACGGCCAGATAGTCAGAGGTCTCAACAATCCAACTTTCACTCCTTTTTTTCGAGCCATTATTACAGCTTCTTTAGCAGCTCGAGAAGTGATACCTGCCGCAAAAATAGTTACTTTTGCATCTTCCATCTGGAAACTTTCTAATTGCACAATATCATTCATATGATGTATAATTTTATTACGAAGCCGTTCCATCAAAATTGCTGTTTCATCCGCTCTGTTAGTGGGAAATCCTTTGGAATCATGAACAAGTCCGGTTACATGGAAACGATAACCTTCACCAAAACTTGCCTTGGGCATAGGATACTTTGGATTATCCGGATAGTGTTGATACCATTCCGGTGGTTTAGTTGGTTTGATTCTCTTCACAATCCTAACTTGAGAGAGATCTGGTAATTCAATTGGTTCACGCATATGACCAAGTACTTCATCAGAAAGCAAAACAACACATGTCCTATATTTTTCTGCAAGGTTCATTGCTCTAATAGAAAGTTCATAACTTTCACTTACCGAATTTGGATACAAAACTATTGCAGGAGCATCTCCATGATTTCCCCACTTAGATTGCATAATATCAGATTGTGATGGTTTAGTAGGAAGACCTGTACTTGGTCCTCCGCGCATTACGTTCACTACCACACATGGTGTTTCCGTCATTTTAGCAAATCCTATACCTTCCGTCATAAGTGAATAACCCGGACCACTTGTTGCAGTCATCGTTTTTGCTCCAGCGAGTGAGGCTCCGATAATTGCAGAAATACTGGCAATTTCATCCTCCATCTGAATGAACTTACCATTATTTTTAGGTAATTCAACAGAGCATATTTCGGCAATCTCTGTAGAAGGTGTAATCGGATAACCGGCAAAGAAATCAAGACCTGCAGCCAAAGCACCACGGGCAATAGCTTCATTACCTTGCATTAATACTGTTTTTCGTTTTGTTTTTGTACTCGACATTATTCCTCCTACCTCTTAGCGCCTGTAATCGCAAAATCAGGACATAACCTATCACACATCTCACAATGAATACATTTTTCGGGATGAGGAACATAAGGTGCACCATCTGGTCTTCTTCCTAATGCACCCGTAGGACAAAATGCAACGCATATTCCGCATTTTTTACACCAGTCATAATAGAT
The DNA here is from genome assembly GCA_029932755.1 of Candidatus Cloacimonadota bacterium. Classification (GTDB taxonomy): domain Bacteria; phylum Cloacimonadota; class Cloacimonadia; order Cloacimonadales; family TCS61; genus Tenebribacter. The sequence continues at coordinate 8,378 of JAOZPK010000033.1, forward strand.
ATAAACAGGGGCTTTTTTGTAATCTCCTGTAGATTTAACTTCAGGAACTTGAACTTCCATCTTAGAATGTTTATCATCTTTCCTGATGATAGTTCCTTCCTTTAGTTTTTCAACATCCTCATGCTTATGGGTTTTAGGCATTACAACTCCTTATAGATATAATGGTACTAATACCATTAAAATCTTTTGTTTTGGATATTTTTTTTTATAATTGTTATTTCTTAGAATTTGGATTCTTGTTAAATTAAAATAGATATCTTGCGAGTCCATTTTGGTATCAATTACCTCTAACTATAGTTCTTTAAGCTCAAAGATCCTGTCTCTGAGTTCAGAAGCTTTTTCAAAATTTAGATTTTCCGATGCTTCATGCATTTCTTTTTCCAATAACTCCACAATACTTTCTATAGAGCCTAACTCTAAATATTCTTTGAACTTATCCCTATCTGATCTTTCATCTTTTTTACCAGATTTTTGATAACCGTCGGCAACAGTTGTTGCGATCATTATGTCGTCAATGTTTTTCTTAATAGTTTTTGGAGTTATGTTATTATCTAAATTAAACTGTAGTTGCTTAGCCCTTCTACGCGCTGTTTCAGAGATAGCTATTTGCATTGCTGAAGAGATTTTATCAGCATAGAAGATTACTTTTCCATTGATGTTTCTGGAAGCTCTTCCAGCAGTTTGGATGAGTGATCTTGCAGAACGCAAAAAACCGACCTTATCGGCATCTAAAATTGCAACCAACGATACTTCAGGAAGATCAAGACCTTCACGAAGCAGATTGATACCAACCAAAACATCAAATTCATCCATGCGTAATTCTCTTATTATTTTCGATCGTTCCATTGTACCAATCTCACTATGCAAATATTTAGTCCTAATACCTACCTTGGTTAAATATTCAGATAGATCTTCTGCCATTCGCTTTGTTAAAGTTGTTACTAATATTTTTTCTTTTATTGCAGTTCGAATATTGATCTCTTTTATAAGATCATCAACCTGTGTTTCTATAGGTTTAATTTCGATGATGGGATCCGTCAACCCGGTTGGGCGTATAACTTGTTCCACAAAAACACCATCCGTTTTTCCCAGTTCATAATCCGCAGGAGTTGCAGAAAGAAAAATAACCTGATTTATTTTTTTCTCAAATTCTTCAAATTTAAGGGGACGATTATCAAAAGCGGAAGGAAGTCTGAAACCATAATCAATTAGATTTTTCTTCCGTGTGTAATCTCCACCAAACATCCCGTGAATCTGAGGAATTGATGCATGTGATTCATCAATGATCATTAAGAAATCATCGGGAAAATAATCTAACAAGCAATATGGCGGTTCCCCTTTTTTACCGCCGGTAAGATGACGTGAATAATTCTCGATACCAGAGCAGAATCCGAGTTCATTCAGCATTTCAATATCAAAATTCACTCTCTGATTAATCCGCTGTGCTTCCAAAAGTTTGTTATTTTTTTCAAAATAATTTATCCGATCTTTCAGTTCTATTTTAATTTGTTCGATAGCTGTTTTCAATGTATCTTTAGATACAATAAAGTGATTCGCAGGATAGATAGGATACTCTTCAACTTCTTCCAGAATTCTATTATTCAAAGGATTTATACGTAATATATTTTCTATTACATCACCATAGAATTCTATCCGAATTGAATTTTCCAGATAGGCAGGATAAATATCGACAATATCTCCCCTAACCCGGAAAGCACCACGTTCAAACGCCATGTCATTCCTACCGTAATGAATATCTATTAGTTTTTTAAGTAGTTCATCTCTATCAATTGTATCACCAACTTTTATTCTAATGAGTGCATCACGATAATTTTGCGGAGTTCCCAATCCGTAAATGCAGGACACACTTGCCACAATGATCACATCTCTGCGTTCCATTAAACTCATGGTTGCCCGCAGCCGCAGTTTCTCGATCTGACTATTGATGTCCGAATCTTTTTCTATATAAATATCCTGACCGGGAATATATGCTTCCGGTTGATAATAATCGTAATAACTTATGAAAAACTCAACTGCATTTTCCGGGAAAAGAAGCTTGAATTCACCATACAGTTGGGCTGCTAAAGTCTTATTATGGGAAATTACGAGCGTTGGTTTATTTACTTCCTTAATTACATTAGCAACTGTGAAAGTTTTACCAGAGCCGGTTACACCGAGTAACGTTTGGAATCTTTCGTTATTTTCAATACCATCAACTAAGGCAGAAATCGCCTGAGGTTGGTCACCTCTCGGCTGATAATTTGATACTAACTTAAATTTATTCATTCCATTTTATACCCAAAAAACTTGTGAATAATTTAATAATCTTCTTTTAGATGGCAAGAAATTTTATTGTGAGTATTTTAAGATATATATTCTTCCTAAGTTATTAACTCCACAGTTAATATTTTTCATGTTAACTAAAAATAATCAAATTTTTTATTATTTTCTTTAGATTTTATTTCTACGATCTATCTGCTTGTAAATATATTAGTTAGGGAAATATTAGCTTATTTTATAGTAAAACTTAAATATTTTTTTTGAGTGGCTGCGTCACAATTTGAATATTTCCGACATATATATTAAAAGGGAGATATATCCAAAAAGGAATAAAAAAAGTGGAAAATGTTATGATTACATTCTATGTTATAATTTTAGTCTTTACAGAAATAAACAACTTAACAGTTTTAGAAAGTAGATTTTGTAAGACTAATAACATATTCTACATTGGGAAAAATAAGTTTATTCGGACAAATCCTCTCTGAGTAATTGGAGAGGGTAAATTGGACAGAATAAGTTTGTGTAAAATAGTGATACTAATTACCACTTTAAGGAGATAGGTGGATGAAAATTAAGATTTTAATAATTGCAATATTTTTCATAATTAGCTCAATATTAGTTGCTAATAATAATTCTAATCCTGAAATTTCAAAGACAAAATCATCTTTTTGCCCGCATATCTCTCTTACATGCGGCATCCAGTATGGTTTACCCAGTTCTCGTATAAACTTAAAATATTATAATAGTAAAATAATTTACGCTTTAAGATATACTGATTATGATACTTTTTTTATTGGAACAAAACCGTATCGGGAAGGAATCATCATGAGTCATGAAGAACTTTCATTCACGATCAATAGAATTTTCTATTCTCCAGATACTAACATTCATTGTTCACTTGGATCGGGATTATTATATGGAATGAAAACTGTTAGGGATGAAAGGATTTCTTATGAGAATTGGACTGAAAAAGAAATTCAAGATATTGGCTTACCTATTGAGTTAAATTTGGAAACTTTTTTCAAACCAACTCATTTTGTTTTGAATTTTGGATATAAAGCTATTATATATCAGGAAAAATTCTATCAAGGTGCAATTATTGATATTGGTTTTTGGTTTGGGAAAAAATACAATAAGTAGAATTTTAGCAAATGAAAGCTCAAATTCAATTTTGAATCTGAAAAAATTAATTTCAAAAAGAAGATGAAAATGAAAAAGATGATTTTGATTGTACTATTTATGTCTATAGTTGGAATTATTTATGCTGACTTTTTTCTTAATAATAGGAAAGGTGATTGGCAGAATCCTGGTATAACTATAAACACTATTGGAGTTACAAAAATAATTAATCTACTAGATTATCCTGATGCTAACAATACTGGATTAATCACTGCAGATAATCATTTAGCTGTTCAAGCTGCAATCGAGGATAGAGAATTATATGGAATTACAATAATAGAATTCCCTGCAGGTGAATATTGGTTTAATGCACCGATTGATATCAGTAATAGTAATATTGTTTTATCTGGAGAAGGTTCAACTAATACTATTTTAAAATGGAATCAAATATCTGACAATTGTATAAATGTATCAGGAATTCCAGGTAGTGACTTAAATCAAGATGGAGGACCGTTTAATGAAGATGCTGAACCTATATACAATGTTGGAATTGAGAATATGACTCTTGATTTTGCTTTAGAAGGAACCCCATCAGGATATACAGGTAATATTATTAATCTATACTTTGCAAAAGATTGTTGGATACGAGGAATCGAAAGCATAAAACCCGTAAGGCATCACATTCTATTAAGATACTGTGAAAATATTACAGTATCTGGTTCCTATTTTCATGGAGCTTGGGATGTTGGCCCAAATGGTTTTGGGTATGGTGTCCAAGTTATGCTTTATACAAGAAAATGTCTTATTGAAAACAATATTTTTTCTGGATTAAGACATGCAATGACTTTAAATGATGGAGCAAATAATAATGTTTTTAGTTATAACTATTCAAGAAATGTTAATTGTAGTCCAGAATACCTTTATGTTGATGATTATACGGCAGATTGTTGTGTTCACGGAGCAAATGAGGATGACCCAGATATCTGGGGCATATTACCTCCAGGTCCTGAGAAGAATTTATTTGAAGGAAATGATTGCGTACAAATGATAGCTGATAATGCACATGATCCCAATGGTTCTTTAAATACTTTCTTTAGGAATAAAGTGAGAAAATACGGAATTCATGTTGCCACTCAAGATCCATCACAAAATATTGTTTCAAACTGGATTCAAGAAGGTTGCTCATTAGAAGTATTAGAATTTTTATTTAATACATTCCAAGGGTATCCAGGTGGCATTTTAGGAGTTCCCTTTGATTGTTATCAATTTGCAAATCAAATAGAAGATGAAGGTCCACCATATGGTAATTATTGTTTTGATTTTTCGTTATATACTGGTCTCTATAGACCTTCTTTTTTTCCTGAAGAAATGCTATGGCCTCCTTTTGGCGCATCAGAGTACAGTAGTTTGGGTCATGGCAATATTCCAGCTAAATTTAGATGGGAAGAAACGATTAAAACAATATTATATGGTTTACCTAATTATAATTATGATGTATGCATAGTATCTGGTAATGTATCTTTAAATGGAGGTAGCGGAGAGATCGAGGATGTATTAATTACATTTGATCCAATCTCAGGTTCAAATGTAGAAGTCATTCCTAGTTCTGATGGTAGCTTTTCTCGTGTATTCAGTTTTGATGAGCTTGGTACTTATGATATTACTTACAAATTGTTTAGCGTTGATGGGGATTACTATCCAATAACTATTGAAGATGTTGTGATTGACGAAACTACCGCACCATTAACTTTAGATGATATTGTATTACAACCAATTTCTGACCCTTCTGATATAAAAGTCTCCAGTACTGAAAGTATTCCGGCTTTCCGAAATATTCAGGATGGTTTGGACTATATAATGTACAAAGGAATAGATGGTTCGATAACTATTTACCCCGGGATTTATGCTGGTGATAATCTTGGGTGGGATACAGACATTTCTCATATTAAAGTCAGCGGTTATAATCAAAATGAATCCATTATCGAAGGTGAATATGTTCTTTTCCTATTGATTGGATCAAATTGTAATGAAAATGATATCATAGAAAATTTAACTTTAAGGAATTGTAATAATGCGATTGTAAATATGAGTGGTGTAAGTATTATCAGGAATAATAAATTTGAAAATTGTAACAGTACCGCAGTAGCAAATTATTCTCCAATTAAATTGCAGAATAATATATTTGTTAATAACAGCTACAACTGCTTATGGTTTGAAGGTGATTTTGATAATACTGTTCATAGTGAGATTGAGGACAATGTATTTATGCAAAATACATCTACTGTGCCTTTGTTATATATAGATGAAATGGGTTATATAGACATTAGGAATAACACATTTATAGATAATACTTTTGATTTAGATAACGATTATGAGGGCTCAGTTATTGAATTTCACACAACAGAGGATAGCAGATCTGTTTACATAGAAGGAAATATTTTTCAAAATAACAATGATGTAAGTTCTACAAATGGTAGTATTTTGTCTATTGATAATAATGATCCTCCTAATGACATTAATCTATCTAATAATACTTTCATTGAGAATAGTGCTGATGCAATGATAAATTACTCCACCGTAAATACACAGAAAACAAATTATAACTCAATTTTCAAATCAAATACTATATATGGAGATAATGTTATAAATGGAGAGTTTCTTTATTGTGATTATTCACTATTCTACGATAACAATGCAGATAATGGTAATTGTAGCTTTGGAGACAACAATATACTTGAAGAGAATCCATTGTTAAGCATAAATAACATACCCCTCTGGAATTCTACTTCCAAATCTCCTTGTATTGATATTGGAAATGGCTCAAATGATCCAGATGGTACACCTGCTGATATTGGTGCATGTCCAGCAATAAACCATAAATATGATATCATTGAACTCCCTTCACCGGAAGAAGATAACAACGGCTGGAAATGGCTCAGCTTCCCAGCTCTGGATAATGTATATTCAAATCCACCTTATGATCCCGATGTGGCTCATTATCTGCTGGCAGATATAATGGCTACTCCTTATCCTGCAGCTCTCGATTCAGTTTTAGCTCAGGAATACAAAATCTATTATAATATGCCAAACTGGTTAAATGAATTTGAGCAATTCTATAGTATTCAAGGTTTCAAATTCCACATGAATGAAGCAGCCACTCTGGAAGTACCCGGCTTTAAAGAACAGGATAACACTTCTATCGTATTGACTGGGAATAATGATGAGAACTGGGTCGGTTATTGGTTAGAAGAAACACAGCATGTCAGCGATGCATTTAGTGATTATTGGAGTGGTTCAAACATCAACTTTATACATCATCAAGAGTGGACAGCATTTTATTTGGGTCGATGGAGAATTATGTTATATGGCGGTTGTGACGAACCAACGCTTTCTTATGGTGATATGGTTATTGTTAAATGTAATACAACTATTAATGATTTTGGGTGGATTGATAGCGGTATACATGTAGATAAAACAGTATTTGCCAAACCGGAATATTTCACCTTTGAAGAGCAGGCGGATTATACAGCACTCTACATCGAACTGGATAGCAGTAATATGCCGCAGGAGATTGGGGCATTTGTGGATGGTGTATGTATTGGTGCTGTAGTTGTGGGAGACACCCTCACGCAGATCAATGCCTACACTACATCTGTTCCTCCGGGTGATATTGAACTTGAATTATATTACGGTAATAGAAGTGAAAACAAGCATATTTCTTCTTACAATTGTGTAACATCTACTAATCCAGGTATAGTGATGAAACAACTTAATACAGAAGATAAAGATGATGCCTGGTTTATAAATCTGCGAGAAGGTTCTGATATGATACCGGAAATTATTGAATTTTCTGCATCTAACTATCCAAATCCGTTTAATCCAACTACAACAATTTCCTACAGCCTTCCTCTGGAAGGAAGGGTCTCATTGAATATCTACAACGTGAAAGGACAGCTTGTAAGACAACTTATTGATGGTTCTCAATCGGAAGGATATTATGAAGTAGTCTGGAATGGCAAAGACAATAATGAAAAGAATGTATCATCAGGGATATACTTCTATAAATTATCAACTAAAGATGAAACAATAATGAAGAAAATGTTGATGTTGAAATAACCTGGATTATTAAGAACCCGACTCGGGTTTTAAAACTCGAGTCGCGTTCTTATCAGGAGAGGGAACTATAATTGGATAATGAATATGAAAAAATATTACTCCCTTCTCTCTTGGGAGAAGGGTTGGGGATGAGGGGAAAAGGATTTATACTCGTATGCAAGTTGAACTTGCATGTGCAACCCAAGTTGATAAGTTCAACTTATCAACAAGAAGAGAGATCCCCAGTCAAGCTGAGGATGACAGAAAAGGAAAATTTATGACGTGATATCCCCCTTTGTAAGGGGGAACCAGGGGGTTTCTTGAAAATAATACAATTCGCTCTTTTGTTCATTCTTGTTAGTTTTTGTTCGTTGCTAAATTCCATTACCTGGCATATCAAACAAGACGGTACAGGTAACTTCACTACCATCCAGGAAGGCATCGATGCTTCTGCCGATTCTGACACCGTACTCGTTTATCCAAGCACGTATTATGAAAATCTGGATATGAGTGAGAAGAACATTATTCTTGCTAGTCTTGAAATGACGACAGGTAATGAACAACATATCGCAAATACTATTATTGATGGTCAACAACAAGGAAGTTGTATAATTTTACATGATATAACTATCGGAGTAACAATTCGTGGTCTTACAATTCAGAATGGCTTTGGAACTTTTCTTGCTGCATACGATGGTGGAGGGATCCAAGCTCAATGTGTCGAGAATGGGTATATAATTAATTGCCATTTTCATGGTAATGTAGCCAGCCAGGGAGGTGCGATTTTTGCTGTTTTAGCAGACTTAACTTTTTCCGGATTGAGAATTTCTGAGAACTCCGCAAGTTATGGAGGAGCAGCATTCATCTTTTCTGATAATACAATTTCATTTGATCCAGATAATCTCTGTAATATATATAATAATAACGCTGGTAAGGGTGCAGATCTATTTGTGATGGATACCGGTTTGATTCATGTGGTGGTCGATACTTTCTCCGTCTTCAATCCTGATCGTTATTTTACCGAATACCTGGAAGGATCAACTTACACATTTGATATACAAAACAACTGGATGGAATTGGAACCAAATGATCTTTATGTGGCACCCGATGGAAATGATGATAATAGTGGCCTTACTCCGCAAGAACCACTTAGGAATATTTCCTGGGCAGTACGCAAGATAGAAGCTGATAGTCTGAACCCCCGCACAGTTCACGTGGCAGCAGGCACCTATTCATGGATTGAAAACCAACAGATATATCCTATAGGTTGTAAAGAGTATGTTTCTATTATCGGTGAAGATATGGGTAATACTATTTTGATTAATGATTTTATTGATAGGACTTTCAATTCATATAATAATACTGGTGAAATAGTAATAAAGAACTTTAATTTAAAAAATAATTTTATCTATTATTCAGGGAGTATCATTAATATTAAATTTTCAAATTGTGTAAAAATTTCAAATATCATAATGGATGATAATACTAATATGAAATTTATTTTTATGAATTATAATGTTGGAGCTGATTATGATAATATAACAATTTCCAATAACTCAACTGACTTTGATCCCGGTATAATCTTAGAAACAGTTACTGGTGTTATTAAAAATTGCAAGATATTTAATAATACAACACCTTCACATGTTCAATCAGCATTATACTTATTTACAGATGAAGATTTATTAATTGAGAATTGCATTTTTTCCAATAACATATCAACACATTCTGTCGGCAATACAATTCGTACAGGAAGCCATTATAATACTGAACCTGATATCATATTTAAGAATTGTCTTATTACTGGTAATCAGAGTAATAGTGATAGTGTAATTGATATGTTTGGTGATGGTGATAATCAATTTATAAACTGCACAATAGTAGACAATACATCGGATATGAATACAATAAAAGCTTACGGGGATATTACTTTGAAAAACACAATAATGCATAACAATACAGATTATGAAGTGTATATGGTTGATGAAACACCTTATGGTTTCTTTTATGAACTTAATGTGGATTACTGCAACATCAACAATGGAGAAGCAGGAATTTACAATCAGAATAATGCCAGCACCATTAACTGGGGAGAAGGTAACATCGATGAAGATCCACTTTTCCTCTTATCAGGTGATGATCCATATCAATTAACGTTGGGTTCTCCCTGCGTAGATACCGGTACACCGGATACAACCGGTCTTTATCTTCCACCGTGGGATTTACTGCATAATTATCGTGTGTGGGATGGAAATGGTGACGGAATCGCAATCATTGATATGGGTTGTTATGAATTTGGTTCAGAATCTTATGTAGATATTACCAATGACCTTTTACCTGTGACCGATTACCAATTAATCAACTTCCCAAACCCATTTAATCCGGAAACAAAAATAGTATTCGATCTACCTGAATCCGGACAGGTAAAATTAGAAATCTACAATATTAAAGGACAAAAGGTTAAAACGCTACTTGATTGCTATATGAGTCCCGGCAGAAGTGAAATGCTTTGGAATAGTAAAGATGATAATGGTAAAAGAGTTTCTAGTGGTGTTTATTTCTACAGATTGCAAACGCCTACTAAAATTCTAACAAAGAAGATGCTGCTGTTGAAATGATGTACATCGACGTTGTACGTCGATAAAATACGCAACGTGCAACGTTGCGGTACAATATCTGCAGACTTAACTTAAGGGTCTAAGGAACTTGAGTTGAGAATTGCTTTATATAATTTGTTTTCGCCCCAAGCTTCGCATCGGGGCAAATCCAATAGTAAGATAAATTCTCTGAATTGACCGTGTAATAGTTTTCGGACGATTAAGGGTAATCGTCCCTACATCGATCAAGAAATCCTGAGTAGGAACAATGTGACGTATCGAAGTGCCAAAGTAACATCATTTTTTTTCACTCTCCTTCGATACTTGGCTGAGGCCAAACTCAGGATGACAATATAGAGTTTTGCACCCACGATTGAACCCAGTGGAATGAAAAAGGATTCCACAGATCAAAAATCATGGGCTGTGTCTGGAATAAGTTAATAGCCCATGACTTCAGTCGTGGGAATGGATTTTATGAGGATACATTACAATGCTCTTGCAATTGTTAAAACATAAACCTTATTTACTTGTTTTTCCTTTAAGGCTATGGTAATAGAATTAGCTGTAGCACCGGTTGTAAATACATCATCCACTAACAATATATTTTTTCCCTTGATATCATATTTAATATTAATGGCAAAAGCAAGTGATACATTTTTCTTTCTCTGGTCTTTATTCAATTTAGTTTGAGTTTCTGTAAATTTCTTTCTCTTAATTAGTTTAGGAAGGTGCTTCCAATTCAAATTTTTAGAAATCTCACGAGCAAGATATTCTGCTTGATTAAATCCGCGGGAGCGCTTTTTTACTTTATGAAGTGGAACTGGAACAATATAATCAATATGATCAAATGGTTGAAATCGTTCAATATATTCTTGTGCTTTCATTCCCATAAATTTTGCGATCTGCGTCATTTCGTTATATTTGAATTCATGTATCATATTTTGCACGACTTTATTAAACATGAAAACCGAACGAGCTTTATCAAATTGAAATTCATTGATCCGACAAACATTACATTCTCCTGTGGTTTTTGGTGCACCACAAATGATACAGATATTCTCTAAAAACTTAAGTGAATTATTACAATTTGAACAAATAAATTGTTCATTTTCTAAAAGACGTTCGTCGCAATTCAAACATGTTTTTGGAAAAAAAAGTCTAATAAATGTTTGCAGAATATTCATATTATTCCAGTACCCCATCTGTCTCGTTTTCGACTTTACTTTTCTTCTTAGGTTTTACGGCAAATCCTAGTTGAACCAGGTAAGGTTCATCCGTTTCCCAGGTCATTAATACCCATGAATATAATGTCCGCAATTTTTTAGAATCTTCTTTGAAAATCTTAACTTGTTTTTCAACTGCTTCCGAAGAAGTTGATCTGTCATTTGAATGGGCTTTCTCAAATGTTGTTTTCGATTTTTTAAATAATGATTCAAGTTTTAAAATAAAATCTTCCGGGATAAGCTCGGGTTCATTCTGCTCTTTTTGTTTGGTAAATGCCTTTAGCATTTTCTTAATTGTATAAATTTTTTCCTGTCTGTTTCTGG